>JANNEE010000060.1:0-6085 GCA_031388325.1 Deinococcales bacterium | reverse complement strand
AAATCCGCCAACTTCTGTGCCAGTTGTGGATTTTGAAATCGTGACTTGGTTGGTTAAAAATAAGTAATTGTAAACATTTTGGTTGTCCACAATTAAAATGTTATCGGCAAGCGCATCTGGGGCAACAAATTCGATTCGGGTCAGTTTTTTGTCCAGCACACTCGAGATTCCCGCTTCGATTTTTAATTTGGTTTTGTCTTGTTCGACTGTGCCAACAATTTTAGCTTTGAAATCCTTGGTGGTTTTTTGGGCTGCATCGAGGCGTTTAATTAAGTCATCTATGCTTGGGGCATTTTGGGCAAAGGCAGTCACGGTCAGGGCAGCCAGTCCAGTTAATAAGGCAATTCGTTTCATGACTTAGAGCATACGGTCTTTGCATGTGAGTGGCGATGAGCAACGTCCCAAGGGGCGTTAAGTCTCGAGCCATGCCGTTATCAAGTCTCGAGCCATGCCGTTATCAAGTCTCGAGAATGTCATTTGGGGTGTTTGCTTGAAAGTCCATTAGCGGTATGCTGGTGCGGACTCAAAATTGGAGGGGTCTATCCTATGCAAAAACGCTTGTCTAAACTGGCTTTGGCTTTTGGTGTTCTAGGAGTAACTGCGGCGATGGTGGCTGTGGCTGCGCCGCCACCAAGCGCTAAAAAACAACCATCTTTTAGTAGCATTGGTCTAACCACAGGTAAAGCGGGTGGCACATTAACCCTTGCGATTGGCAGTGCGCCAACCACCTTTATGTACTATGGTGCAATAGATGGTGCAGCCCAACGGGTGGCGCAACATATGTTTAATGGTTTGATTGAATCAAACCTTGCCACCGCAAAAATCGAACCCGCACTGGCAGAGTCTTGGACGGTTTCTAACGACGGTAAGGTTTACACTTTTAAGTTGCGTCAGGGTGTCAAATGGCACGATGGGGTTGAATTTTCTGCCGATGATGTGGTCTTTACCTTCGATCAGATTATTGCCAATAAAGAAGCTCGTGGCGGGGATTTTGCTAATTTCTCGAGTGGTGGCGTGAAATTTAAGTTTGAAAAAGTTGATAAGTATACCGTCAGGTTCACCCTGCCATTCTCGAGTGGGGCGTTCTTGGTACAAATGCGTACTTTTATCATGCCAAAGCATAAACTGCTTAAATTTACCGAAGAAGGTGGTGGCAAAGCTGCCGATATTAACGGCGCTTGGGCAACCAATTCTAATCTAAGCGATATTGTTGGTACAGGGGCGTATAAGATAGTCAGTTACACCGCTAATCAAAAAGTGGTACTCGAGAAGAACCCAGATTTCTGGGCAGTCGATTCTAAAGGTGGCGCACTGCCGTACATCAATAAACTCGAGTATTTAGTGCTGATTGGTCCTGCGGCACAAGAAGCGGCTTTTAAGAATGGCACGCTGGATGCGCTCGACATCAGTGGCGCTCAATTTCCAGATTACAAAGCCCAAGAACGGGCTGGGGCAAAATGGAAAGTCGTTTCGCAATTAGGCGACGCGATTTATGGCAGCCCGCCACATTTGGCATTTAACTTTGTGGCTAAAGACGCGGCGCTCGCTAAAGTCTTTTCTGATTTGCGTTTCCGTAAAGCGATTAACTCGGCAGTTAACCGTAAACGCATAATTGAAGATGTCTATAACGGTCAGGCGCAACTACCCGGTCATATGGGTGTGCCACCTGCTGGGCGTTTTTACAGCGATACCAAACGCTACTTTGGCGATTTTGATTTGAAAGCCGCCAATACTGCGCTTGATGCAATTGGCTTACGTGACACCGATGGTGATGGTGTGCGGAATATTGGTGCGGGTAAGCAACTCGAGTTTAGTTTGACTTACGGCACAGACTCAACAATTTGGGTTCCGCTTGCCAATATCTTCCAAAGCGATTTTAAGAGTATTGGGGTTAAAGTCAACCTTAGAGGTGTTCTCTCGAGTACATTGTTAGGCACTGGTTTAGGTTCGGATTGGGAAGCCATTTTTGTAGCCTTGGGCGACCAACCAGACCCAGAATTGCGTAAACCGATTTGGCAACCCGGCGGCAGCTTGTATTACTGGAATCAAGCCACTAAACCACTTGTAGCTGGTGGCGCACCTAATTTTGCCAAGATGACCACTTGGGAAAAGCGTCTCTGGGAAATTTTTGATAGAGGTACAAAGTCGGCTAATCAAAATGAGCGTTTAGCCCTCTACCAAGAAGGTCAAAACATCTTAGCCCAGTACATGCCAGTGCTGATGATTGCCAAGCCAGCCAACATTACAGTTGTGCGTGATACACTGTCCAATTTTGTCTACAATCTTGGCGTGATTCCGGGTTACAACCCAGTCCCATTCTTTTATTTCAAGTAACAATGTAGCTCGAACCTCCTGTTTTAAGCGGGAGGTTTTTGTCACAAATTTGACACAGATTTTAGTCAAAATGTACGCATTACAAAAGATACCAACCGAGGCGGTTAAACGCTTCGACTTCTTTTGTTATCGCCCTCACGGGCAGTCTCTTGGAGGAGATATGAATAAAAAGTTACTCGCAGCATTCGGAGTTTTAGCCCTGTCAAGCGCAGCTTTGGCGGGACCAGTCGGCAATAGCCTAATTTTGGGGACAACCCAACAACCCACCGCCCTTGACCCTTTTGTCAATAACCAAGCCATCAGTGCCGAAGTCAACTCTTGGTTGCATGGTGGTTTGGCATACTTTGGTTTTGATGGCGAACTGAAAGCCGACCTTGCTGCCGAAGTGCCAACCGAAGCCAACGGTGGCGTAAAACTGACCAAGAACGCCCAAGGTGACGTAACCGCCCAAACGATTCGTTGGAATTTACGTAATGGCATTAAATGGTCAGATGGTCGTCCTGTCACCAGTGCCGATTTTAAGCTGGCATACGATATTTTTGGTGATGAACGCCTTCCTGTCTCGAGCCGTGATAACTACCCCAAGACTTTCAAGGTTTTAGATGATAATAGCTTTGAATTGACCTACGACCCACCATACTTGTTTGCGGTAGCAGCCCCTAGCTTTGTTCAAAACTATACCCCACCAGCCCATGTGGTACGCCCAATCTGGGAACGCGCCAAAGCACTAAGTGCTGGCAAAAGCAAAGAACAACAAATCGAAATCATGCAAAAAGAATTTCTTGCCAATAAATTCTTTACAGCCGCCGGCGGACCTGCGGTGACCAGCGGTGCGTTTAAGTTTCAAAGCTGGGCGCGTGACCAAAGCTGGACATTGGTGCGTAACCCCAATTACTGGAACAACAACCCAACTGGTGTTGACCGTGTGATTTATCGCTTCTTCTCCAAGACCGAAACCCTGCAAGTCAATGTTTTGGCTGGACAAGTGGATGCCACCTCGAGCGTCGGCTTAACTGCCAGTGCGACCACCGTTAAAACCCTCAGAGACGCAGCCAAGGGCGTTTACGATGTCTTTACACCAAAAGCTGCCCTTTGGGAACACTGGGACATTAACCAATTTGATGAAACCGTACCAGAAGTTGCCGACTTACAACTCCAAGATAAGCGCACTCGTCAAGCCTTATTGTTTGCCTTAGACCGCGAAACTGTGGCTCAGGACTTGCGTGGTGGCACTGCCAAACCAACCAATAACTTTGTCAACAGCGTGGCTAGTGTTTACTCCGAAGCTGGTTTAACTAAGTACAACTACAACCCAGAACGCAGCAAGCAACTTCTGGCTGCCTTGGGTTGGAAAGCTGGCGCAGATGGAATTTTAGAACGCAGTGTTGGTGGACGCACCGTTAAATTTGTTCTCGAGTACGTGACCACCGCCGGTAACGCCGTTCGTGAACGCGACCAACAATTCTACCAAGAGAACCTGAAAAAAGTTGGAATTGCGGTGCGTTTTAACAACGCTCCCTCGAGCGTGGTCTTTGATGATGCCTTCATTGCCCAAGCCAGCACAGGCAAATGGAAAGGTGTATTCCAATTTGCTTATGTGCAATCACCAATTGTTGAAGACCTCAGCTTGTACTACTGTGAGGATGCCAGCAGCAAGACTGTTAAAGACAACGTACCAACTGCCGCCAACGGCTTTGCTGGTCAAAACATCGGTGGTTGGTGCAACGCCGCTTACGACAAGCTCTGGGATCAAGCTCGCCGCGAATTTAACATTGCCGACCGCAAGAAGCTGCTTGCCGAAGCCCAAAAAATCTGGAATGAAGAACTCCCAGCCATTCCATTGTACGAACGCACCGACCTCTACACTGCCCGTAAAGGCTTAAAGAACTACACCTGGAACGCTGCAACCCGTTACCCAAGCCAATTGGCTTGGCAAATTGGTTGGGAACAAAAAGGTCAAAAAGAAATTCAACCGATGAAATAATCAGTCCAAAGAAAAAAGGCAGCTTAACGGCTGCCTTTTTTTATGCTCGAGCCTCAAAACTCATAGCTCAAAGCCCATAGCTCATTTAGGCTTAAAAGCGTCCACGCCACCCAGTTTCTTTAAGTCAGCCGTTAAAACCGCGACGGTCTTGGTTGGTTTGCTGCTCGCATCACCCGGTAAGGTCTTTGCCACAATCTCGAGAACATCCGAGAATTTATCGCCATCCGAATCTTTATTTGCTTTAAGAGTTTGGTACAACGCATCCGCAATTTTGCGTTTAGAAGTTCCAAAGTATAAACCTTTAACAGCATTACCAAAGGAATTCCAACTGCCACCACCACTCGGGCTGGTGTGGCAATAAATACAACCAATTTCGCCTTTGCCATCGGCACTGATTAACTTAAATTGGCTCTGAGCCGCAATTCGGTAACTGTTCTTTGCGCTGGCATACGGGGATAACACCAGAGCAGCAAGGGCGAGTGATCCAAGACCGAGAAGATGTGCAGGTTTCAATTTCATTTGGAAGAACCTCCAAGAAACAGTTTAACAGGACAAATGTATGTATGTATGAAAATTTCTCGAGCCACGTCTTTAACTTGTGCGATTAAGCGTATTGTACCTTTTGAGTTTTTTGGCTAACATAAAACCATGACAGCCGTACTCGAGAAAACCTATACTCAACAAGAAGCCTTAGCACTTGAGCAAAGTACAGGGTTGCGTTACGAATTTATAGACGGAACGCTTTTAGGCATGGCTGGCGAAACCCGTTTGCATAAAAAAGTGGTCTTGAATATCTTGCGAATTTTAGAACCAATTGCCTTGGCTCGAGGTTGTGAAGTGATGCCCGAAGCTAAAGTTCGCACCCAAAGCTCACGGTATCGTTACCCCGATTTGGTGGTTTCTTGCGCCCCAGGCGATGACCCATATTTTCTCGAGAATCCGTGTTTTATTGTTGAGGTTTTATCAGACAGCACGGCTTTAATAGATTCTGTGGATAAACTCGAGGAGTACCTGCGTATCCCAAGTCTCGAGCGTTACGTTTTAATCGAGCAGCAGACGCGGCGAGTGGTGGTCTATAAGCGCACCGAAGCGGGTTGGTTGGTTTCTGTTTTGGATGATTCAGGTGAATTGGATGTACCTTGTTTAGCGACTAGCCTGAATTTTGATCAGATTTATGCAGGTTTACGTTAAAGGGTCTGGACGACGACTGAGTAACCCTTCTCGAATAAAAACTTCTACGACCGACTCGAGCGTCCCCGCATCGCGTTCCAAGGTACTGGCAATCTCGAGTGGGGTCTTGCCTCGCCCTAGAAGGGTTAGCACCTCGAGGGCTGGCTTACCGTGGGCTGCCCTTGCACGATTGTAGGTATCAGTAATCGGATTGACCGCATCGCGTCCCCGCAAGGTTAAAACGTAGCGTTCCGAAGCCCAAGCCCCAATCACTCGAGGCAGGGTTAAGGATTTGGGACGCAGGGCGGCAGGATACGCCCCCGTTTCACGATTGCCAATTTGCACCCGTCCAAACGCCTCACCATCTGCCATAAATGCCAAGTAGCCATTGCCCATGGCGCGTGAACCTGTAAAACCATCCGACGGCTGCACCCGCCACGGACGATCCTGTAAACCCGATAGCGCATGAGCCACCCGCCGCTCGAGAATCAGCGCCTCGAGCAGTAACCCTTCAGAGTAACTGCGTGAAAACTCGAGCAGGGCTGCATCTGACCACAGTAAATCCTCGCCCTTGACTGCACAAGCATTGACAATTTT
>JANNEE010000330.1:0-3172 GCA_031388325.1 Deinococcales bacterium | reverse complement strand
GGATTTTTCGGCGTGCGAATCACGGTGTACTCGTCTCGCTCGAGAATTTCGCCTTCAAAACCACGAAAGAATAAATCGGTTTGATAACCAAGTGAACGAATCATGGTTTGAGGGTATCTAATGGTTTTTGTAAAGTCAAGGTTTTTCTATGCCCGAATACCAAGTTGGGAATCAAAGGCGCTGATTAAGCCTTTTACGCTCAGCACTTGCTCGAGGGCATCAAAGAAACGGTGATAAATGGCGGGTTTAGCCGATTCGCCCATTAAACCAAGCCGCCAGATTTTTCCAGCCGTTTCACCAAGTCCACCAGTCACAATCACGCCATGTTCACGCAACCCAGAACGCACTGGCACATCTTGCACCGCATCAGGTAAACGCACCGCCAGAACCGTGGGTAAACGCTCCAACGGATTATCCACAAACGCCGAGAACCCAATCGTCTCGAGGGCAGATAACGCGGCTGCGCCAACTTCATGGACACGCCTTTCTCGAGCTTCTAGCCCCTCAGAAAGCGCGGCAGTTAAAGCCGCATCCAAAGCATAATGCAATTGTACTGGGACAGTATGATGATACTCTTGGCGATTCCAGTAGGCTTGTAAGCCCTCAAGGTCGGCATACCAAAGCGGCACTTTGGTTTTACGATTTTCGACAGTCCGAATCGCGGCGCTCGAGAATGCCACTGGTGCAACCCCCGGAGGGGCGCTTAAGCATTTTTGACTGCCTGTGTAAGCATAATCAATCCCCCATTCATTCATCTTGTACGGCATCATGCCAGCCGTGGTGACAGCATCCACGGTCACTAAACAACCATAAGACTTAGCCAGTTTTGCGATTTCCACGGCAGGGTTTAAGACACCGGTACTGGTTTCACCATGCACCACTGCCACCAGTTTAAACGAATCTGCCTCGAGTGCTGCTCTGACATCCTCGAGTTTAATTGCCAGACCAATTGGCGCTTTAACTACCGTAACTCGCGCTCCAATCCGTTCACACATTTCTGCCATGCGAAAACCAAAACTTCCATTGGCACAAATTAAAACCTTATCTTGTGGCTCGAGCAAATTGACAAATCCAGCTTCCATACCAAGGCTGCCTGTGCCTGCCAACAGACAAGTAAACGCCGAGTCATCCGTGCCATACAATGTTTTGAGGTTTTCTTGAACCCTATTATTCAGGGCAAAAACCTCGGGATCCATATGACCACGCATTGGGAAAGAAAGGGCTTTTTGGGCGTGAGGCTCGATGGGCGTAGGACCTGGGGTGAGAAGAACTTGCTCGAGATTACGCATACATATCCTTTTTAGCACAAACCTGCTCGAGAAGACATAAAAAAACTTCTGTTCACTCGAGAGATTCGCACAAGACAAAACCCCGAGTGGGGTGGTCTTGTGCGGTCAAGCTCGTGCGGTCAGAAGCATCTGCGTTAATTGTAAGCACAGACGAGATGCTTTCGTCAAGGGCAAAATACAGTAGACTAAACCCATGACCGAAACAGTCACCCTAGGCGGCAACACATGGGTTTACCTCGAGACCCAACCACGTCCAATCGCCGAATCATTTAGGCGAATACTCGAGCCAGAAGGGATTCCCAGTGTGCTAAGAACCCCTTTTGGTTGGGTCATGGGCAACAATGTGATTGAAGTTGAGGCTGGCGCGTACCAAGGCGATGTGATGCTCTACGTGCCAGAAGTGTGTGCTGAGGATGCTCGAGAAATACTGGGTGAACCAGAAGACCAATAATCATCTTACAGGGCAGACACGGGGGTCTGCCCCTACGAGCCATAAATGTGTCATTGACACAAAAGATAAAAACTAACCGAACTATTTGAAGATTAGATTTTTCGGGCAATACTTTTCATTTGTAAAAAGTGCAGCAAGTAATCGGGTCCACCCGCTTTGGAATCTGTACCAGACAAGTTAAACCCACCAAACGGATGACAACCAACCATTGCCCCGGTAATTTTACGATTTAAGTACAGGTTGCCAACGTGCAGTTCGCGCTCGGCATACTCGAGGCGGCTTGGGTCGCTCGAGAATAGCCCGCCAGTTAAACCGTATTCGGTGTCGTTCATCACAAACATCGCGGTTTCAAAGTCTTTGACCGGTATGACTGCCAAAATTGGCGAGAAAATCTCATCTTGGGCAAGTTTACCGGTCGGTTTGACATCGGCAACCACGGTGGGTTGTACAAAGTAGCCTTCGGTTTCGGGGTTGCTCGAGGCTGTGCCGCCGGTGACAACTCGTCCTTCGGTTTTGGCAAGCTCCAAGTAGGTACGTGACTTCTCGAGCGATTCAAGGTTAATCACCGCATTGACGTACTTATTCTCGAGCGGGTCGCCGACGGTTAGGGCATTGACCTTGGCGGTTACTTTCTCGAGAATTTCGGGGTATACACTTTCAACCACAATCAAACGACTGAGCGCACTGCATTTTTGACCAGCAAAACCAAATGCCCCAGCTACAGCAGCCGTAGCCGCTTCCTCGAGATTGGCGGTTTCATCAATAATCATCCCGTCTTTGCCACCAAGTTCTAGTGTCACGCGCTTAATCCAGCGCTGACCAGTTACAACCTTGGCAGCTTCGGCATTGATGTACAAACCAACATTTTTAGAACCAGTAAAACTAATAAAACGGGTTTTTGGATGTTTGACCAAGTAATCTCCGACAACCTCACCCAGCCCCGGTAGAAAATTGATCACCCCAGATGGCAACCCAGCCTCGAGCAGCAATTCAATCGCCTTAAATGCAATCACGGCGCTGTCTTCGGCGGGTTTAACAATCATGCAGTTGCCAGCCACAATTGGGGCGCAAGCCTGTCCAAGAAAAATTGCAAAAGGAAAATTCCAAGGGGTGATGCTGACACCCACACCAAGCGGAATGTATTCGGCACGGTCAGACTCGCCAGCCATTTGATAGGTCTGAATTGGCTTACAGAGTTTTAAGGCACTACGGGCGTAATACTCGAGAAAATCTATTGCTTCGGCGGTTTCGCCTTCGGCTTCGGCATAGTTTTTACCGACTTCATAAGTCAGCCAAGCATTGTACTCGAGTTTGCGCTCACGAATAATGGCGGCGGCTTTGACCAACACAGCTACTCGAGTCTCGAGTGGGGTGTTTTTCCATGTTTCAAAGGCTTTATAGGCTACTTCTATGGCTTGGTCAGCGTGTTTGG
>JANNEE010000005.1:0-1889 GCA_031388325.1 Deinococcales bacterium | reverse complement strand
ATTCCAGCCCAAACCTCAGCGCCCTTGTGCCAAGTCAAAACCCAGCCGTGCTTTACGCCTTAAATAGTTTTATAGACGCTGGAATTCTGTTTACCAATGCCGCCATCATGTTCACCATTTTGTTTATTCTGCAACGTTGGCGCACCCCATTTGGCACATATGGCATTGTCCTAGGACTCAGCACTTTTGTACTGGTGATTATTGTAGATAACAACCTCATGCCTCGAGTCTATCTGGCAGCCCTGGCTGGAATAATCATAGATAGCCTGATTCAAACCCTTAAACCCAGTCTGACCCGTCTGCTCGAGCTAAGGATTTTTTCAGCCCTCGCACCACTTGTTATTTGGGGAACACATTTTATGGCAGTAGACATCACTGGAGGGTTAGGAATCAGCCCTGAACTCTGGACAGGTATTCTGACCATGACCGCTTTATCGGGTTTAGCCCTGAGTTTACTTGTTGCCATGCCCAAACCAAAGAACCTCCTCGAGACTTGAGGAGGTTCTTAAAGCCAAAAATTTTATGGTTTTGGTGTGTTACTGATTGCTGGGGAAACCCCACAACCTTGGAAAGTAATCACAATGGTGCTTTTGCTGTCTTCTAAAGTAATCGAACCAGCCGTTAAACGGTTTGTGGCGCAAGTTGCACGGTTGTTAAAGACCAAGCCACTGCTTGAAGCACTAAAATTGCGTTCGGCTCGAGTGCCGCGTTGAGATTTCCAGATGCCGCTTAACACAACCGTGCCATTGGGCAATTGGGCGGCGTTGCTGATGGTGCTGCCTGCATCGGCGGTGTAAGCAAAGGTCAGTTGATTTGTCCATGTAATATTGGTGTTGGTCACGCCATCCACACTGCGAACCGATGAACCACTGACATTATGGACTCGAGACAAACTGGTGGCTGTGCCTTGGGCGATGTTACGAGTCCCATTGCGGGTGCTTGTCCAAACCACGGCTTTGTTGTTAATCGTGCGGGTCCAGATGGTCTCTAGGTTAGCCAGCGTTTCGGAGTGATTGCGGTCATTGCTTGGGCTGGTGTCGGCAATCGTTTTGCTGCCACCCCGAGTGATTGTGCCACCACCGGGTAAATTGCGTAAACACAGGGTTTTATCAAACGAAACCGTCACACTATCTGGGATATTATCGGCATCAGTGTCGGTACTAAACGAACCAGCCGTGACACTGCGGCAACCTGCTGGGAGCATTTGTAAACCAATGTTTTGCACAGTTACACCTGTGCTAAAACCAACCGCCACGCTATCCGAGAACCCGAGAGTATCAGCCAGTTCTTCGGCATCATCGGCGGCTAAATCGCCCGAAGCCTGATTTTCTTCAACCACGGCTGGACTCGAGTTTGTTTCTGAAGGTGTGGGTGTTCCACACGCCATTAAACTTGCTCCGAACGCGATTGCCAATGCCAATTTGAATACCTTTGTCATAAATCTCCTTTTCGAGCTTGTCGCTCTACTAACGAAACACAATCTACAAAGGGCAGCGTTCCAAAAACGTTCCAAGGATTTAAGAAAAGCGTTCCATAGAAACTTGGCTCAGCCTTCTAAAGACTCTAAGACTACCGTCGCTACGGCGTTCTCGAGCGTGTGCGACAAACTCAAATGGGCTTTCCAGTGCTTCTCGAGCATGATTTTTTCTAAGCCAGAACAGACTTTAATAACTGGTCTAACTCCTTCAAATTCGACCCAAACATCTTGCCAACCATGCGATTCAAACCATGTTTTTTGAAAGGCTTCCTTGGCTGCAAAGCGAGCCGCTAAACTCGGCACGGGATTTTTCTTGGCTAGGCAATACTCGAGTTCTACTTTGCTAAAGGTGCGCTCTAAAAACCGTTCCCCAGAACTTGAAGTCAAAATCTTTTTGATTCGGTGCAGTTCT
>JANNEE010000735.1:0-4864 GCA_031388325.1 Deinococcales bacterium | reverse complement strand
ATATTACTCATCGCACTCGAGATTTGTTCCATGCCAATGCTGTGCTGCCGCACCGAAGCCGAAATCAGTTGGGCATTATAGGCGGCATTTTGAATTGCGCCTTGTAGCTCGTCAATCACACTCGAGACTCTGGCAATACTGTCCACGCCAGCATCGGCGACTTTAATGCCTTGTTCGGTGGTCATGACGGCGCTGTTGGTGGCACGTTGAATTTCGCCTAAAATGGATTTGACTTGGCTGGTTGCACCTTTAGATTGCTCTGCCAGTAACCTGATTTCTTGGGCGACCACCGCAAAACCTTTACCTTGTTCGCCGGCACGTGAGGCTTCAATCGCCGCATTTAAGGCAAGCAGATTGCTTTGGTCAGCAATGTCATTAACGGTGGCGATAATCTCTCCGATTTGCTGGGTTTGTTCAGATAAGGCTAAAATATTCTCGGCAATTTGTTGGACTCGAGCGCGAATCTCCGACATGCCTTCAATGGCAGCTTTAGCGGCATCTGCTCCTGCACTGGCGACACGATTAACGCTTTGGCTTTGTTCGTTGATTGTCTGGGCTAAATCCACTGCTTGTTCTGAGGTGGTTTTTACTTCGTCCACGGTGGCTGTGGTTTCCGAGACAGCCGCCATTTGACTGCTGACACTGCTGGTTTGTTGTCCACTCGAGGCGAGAATTTGGCTCGAGGCACTGGCTAAGGCAACCGAACCAGATTGCACCGTTGCCATCAAGTCACGCAGGTTGCTTCGCATTCCCGTGAAGGCTTTACCCAGCACATCATCTTCGGACTGCATCGCAACCTCTTTGGTTAAATCACCATCAGAAATATGGTTTGCCACGCCTGCCATATCGCGCTGGTATTGGCGCATATCGCGAAACGATTGTGCCAATTGCCCAAGTTCGTCTTTGTTGTACTGCCCAACCCTTTGCTCTAAATTACCACGGGCTAATCCCGAAGCCGCTTTGGCAAGGCGCTGTACCCCATTGGAGATATACCAAGAAGGCAAGTACATCGCAGCAACACTAAGCAGCACACCAACGATACTTAAAATAATTAAAGCCCGAACTGTACCATCTCGTTCTTGGTTGACTTCGGCTAAGGACTGACTGGCAAGGGTTTGCCAACCCAAGTCTTTGAGGACCCCCCTAGACTTAAACCAACCTTCAATCCCCAACCCTTGTCCTTGTGGTAAACCATAATCCACGCCTTTGCCAAAACCAATGTCTATATTGGCTTCAATCTGAAAAGCCGAATCGGTAATTTCGCGCTTAAACACATCCTCTTTACGCGAAGATTCGATAATCTGATTATTTTTAACAATCACAAAACGTAGGGTTTGGGCTTTGTCTTTGGCGGCTCGAGCTTCGACTTCTTTGAGGAGTTTCTGGATTTCCAACCAATTATAACGGGTACTCCAAATGCCCACAACGCTGTCGGTGTCATCAAAAATAAAACCTGAGAAACCGATGGTTAAGGCTAAATCTTGTCCGTAAACTTTTTGTACCAATTTATCCACCGCTAAGTCGTTAATCACAGCCGCTGATGTATCAGGTGAAGCCGTAAATGACTCACCTTGCAACGTCTGAAACCATGCTTCTTCGGATACACTCGAGCCAATCGCGGTTTTGGCAACCCCTGCTTTACCACTCGCGTCTAAACCAGAAGCCGCGATGACTTTACCTTCTAAGTCCACCACCATCATCATGCGGTAAATCGGCGCATAGGCTTTGGTGACGGTGTTCATCCAAACCTGAATATCTTTAGGGTTCATCGAACGGGCTTCGGGTGAAGCAGCAAAGACTTGGACTTCATTAAAACGCTCGCCCAGCGACCTATCTAAACGATCCATGACGCTAAAGGCGGCATCTTTTAAGCGCACCCCAGCATTGCGTTCAATCACTGCCCCAGATTGGTTATAGAACACCCAAATCATCGTCACCATAAACGGAACGAGTACCAAGGCACTAAACAGTCCAAGTTTGACAAAGATTTTTTGATCGAGTACCCAGCCAAAAATAAAGCGCAGGAAGCCGGTCACTCGAGTCATCAATGGATTGGTGGTTTCTGGGTTCATAAGTCTAAGGGTAATTATGCACCAAAACACAGTTCTTGTGTAGGAGAGGAAAAAAGGGAGAAAAGGTAAAAGCATCACTTTTTACCTTTTCTCCCTTTAAGCTCAAATTTTATAATCCTTGAACTGCTCACGCAAAGCTCGCTTAAGGAATTTACCAACCGTGGTTTTGGGGATTTCTGCCACCACTTCGTAAGCATCAGGCAGCATCCACTTGGCAAAACCATGCTCGAGCAGGTAGGCATCTAGGGAGGGTTTATCGAGGCTCGAGCCTTGACGCAGCACAATCACGCCAAGCGGACGTTCATCCCATTTGGGGTGTGGCACAGCAACCACGGCAGCTTCTTTAATACTTGGGTGTCCCATCAGCGTATTCTCGAGGTCAACACTAGAAATCCATTCACCGCCCGATTTAATCAGGTCTTTGGCGCGGTCTTGAATCATCATGTAGCCTTCTGGGTTGATGGTCGCAATGTCGCCGGTGTCAAACCAACCGTTTTGTTGGGTGGCGGCTGTGCCAGCTTCGTCTTTGTAATAACTGCCTGTCACCCAAGGACCACGCACCAACAAGCGCCCAATAGTTTTTCCATCGTTGGGCAAAGCGTTATCGTGTTCATCGGCTATTTTTATTTGCACCAAGGCAGTCGGACGACCTGTTAAAGCCATTTGATCGTACTTGGCGGCTTTCTCGAGATGATGATGCTCTGGCTTTAAGGTGTTCATTGTACCAAGTGGCGTGGTTTCAGTCATGCCCCAAGCGTGAATCACCCGTAGCCCATGGCGTTCGCCAAAAGCCTCAATCATGCCGCGTGGGGCAGCACTGCCACCAACGGTTAAAGACCCAAGGTGTTCAAGTTGATAGGGTGTTTCGGCGTTTTTGGCACGGTCTAGTTCGTCGAGTAAACCCATCCAAATGGTTGGAACACCAGCCGTGTGGGTAATTTTTTCGGACTCGAGAACTTTAGCTAAAAATTTCGGGTCGGTAAATAGACTGGTAAACACCAAATTTGCGCCGACCGTTGGACATAAATAGGGGTAGCCCCAAGCATTGACATGGAACATTGGCACAATTGGTAGCACTGAATCTTTTTCGGTTAAACCCATCAGTTCACCCATCGCCGACGTAATGCAATGCAGCACAATCGCACGGTGCGAATACAAGACCCCTTTTGGATTTCCTGTTGTGCCACTGGTGTAACACATTCCCGAGGCTTGACGTTCATCTATGGCTGGGTACTCAAACTGCTTGGCTTTACCAGCAATAAACGCCTCATAATCTACGCAACCCGGCGGTAAGGCTGGGACTGCCCCCATAATCACCACCAATTTAATGTTTGGGCATTTTGGCAAAATACTCGGTAAGCGCGGCGCTAAAAAATTATCAACAAATAAAACTTTATCTTAGGCATGGTTAATAATGTACGCCACTTGGTCGTCGGGCAGCCGAATGTTAATCATATGACAAACCGCACCGATACTCGGCACAGCAAAGTACAACTCGAGGTGGCGAAAACTATTGGTCGCAAAGGTTGCTACCCTGTCCCCAGACTGCACCCCAGCTTCGGACAGGGCGTGCATCAATTGATGAGCGCGGTCATACATCTGCCCGTATGTTTCCTCAAGCCGCCCCGGAATTGGCAATTTGGTTTCAGGGTCAATACCGACTGGCAGATAAGAAATAATTTTTTGGTTGGCGAATAAATCCTTGGCACGCTCGAGTAAAAAAGGAATTGACAGTGGAACATCCATCATGGTGGATTGCAACATAAAGCCTCCTAAAGGGTTTGACAAATTCTAACGCAAAAGGCAGCTTGATGTTGTCTCGAGTTTTACTCGGTCACGGCTACTCGGTCACTTCCTCGGGTTCGTATCCCAAATCAAGCAGTAAATCCATGTACAACGCCACCGCATTCTCACGGATAGCCTCGAGACTGGTATCAGTTTTTGCGGCAATTTTCAGGCATTCCGCCAGTAACTCTGGGTGAATTTCCCAACGTTCAAAAGTTTCTTCATCCACACTTTCAGAATCGGTGTGTTCAGAAACTTCGGTCAGGGCAATCCGTGCCGCCTCATGTTCAGCATCTTTTTTACTGCGCCCATAACCCTTGTAATCTGCGCCGTTCCACTGCACCGCACTAATGAACCCTTCGTTTGGACGGTTTGGGTCGAGCAGTTCGGTCTTAAACTCGAGCGGGGAATTCTTGGCTTGTGCCAATTCATTCAGTTCAGCTTTAGGGGTACGACTCATAAACCTTATTCTACGCGAATCTCCAGCCAAAAAACGGGTTAGAATTGCCAAATGGAAGAACACATCGAACGGCAAATCCAGATTTTACTGGTGGACGACCACCCAATTGTCCGCAAAGGCACAAAAGAAATGCTCGAGCCTCACGCTGATTTTCTGGTGATTGGCGAAGCTGCCGACGGACGAGAAGCCCTTGCCTTTGTCAATGCCACCCGCCCCGACGTGATTTTAATGGATGTCTCGATGCCCGGCATGAACGGTATCGAAGCTACCAAGCAAATTAAACAGCACCATCCGAGTGTCGCCGTGTTGGTCTTAACCAGTTTTGATGACGATGCTTATGTCTTTGCCCTGCTCGAAGCGGGGGCGGCTGGTTACATCCTTAAAAATGCTCGAGAAGAAGAACTAATCAACGCCATTCGCGCCGTCTTTCACGGCGAAAGTGCGCTGCACCCTAGCATTGCCAAAAAAGTCTTAAACCGATTCTCACAACAACCGACTGTTGCCTTTGACGGCGAAGGACTCTCGCCAAGAGAACTGGAAGTGCTAC
>JANNEE010000725.1:0-1782 GCA_031388325.1 Deinococcales bacterium | reverse complement strand
ACCAAAAAATTGGTGAAAGCCTACCGAGTTCATGGCAAGAATTTATTTTACTTCCCGAGTAATTTCGGTAATTCGGTCTCTAAACTGCGGTTCTCGAGCTTAAACATTGCATTGACTGGGGCGGGGTCGGCGGTGTTCCCCGCTTTGAGCATCGCGTATTGATGGGTGGTGATGGGTACTAACGATCCCAAAATTTGCATTAAAGGCACACCAATATCCATTAAGAAAATCGGTACTGGAACAAGTGGTTTTTTCATTCCAAGGGCGTTCATCTCGAGATTAAGCAGTTCCTTAAAACTAAATTCCTTACTGCCCACCACATCAAAGACTTGTCCGATACTGCTAGGAATATCCAGTGCTTGGGCAAAGCATTTTGCCACGTCGCCCACCCAGACTGGTCGGAATGGAAAACTGCCATCGCCAATTTGTGGCACGATTGGCGCACTCGAGACGAGGTTTTTTAAGACCCGTCCAAAGAAATCGTCTCCCTCACCAAAAATCAGGCTGGGACGAAAAATCGTGTACTCGAGACCACTGGCTCGCACCAGTTCTTCTGCCGCAAATTTGCTACTCGAGTAACCACTGGCAGCCTTGGCAGCCGCACCCAAAGCACTCATGTGTAAATAGCGCTTAACACCCGCTTTTTTAGCTGCCTCAAGCACATTTTTCGTACCGTTGACATGCACATTCTGGAAAGTCTGGTCTTTATGTTCGCTAATAATCCCGACCAAATGAACCACTGCGTCTGCTCCAGCAAAGGCTGTGTCGAGGTTACGAGCCGTAGAAACATCGCCACCAATGTATTTGACATTCTCAAAAGTGGCTAGGGATTTTCCACTGGCGGTGCTGGATTTTGCGCCGCTCCTCGAGAGGGCTGTGACACTATGCCCACGCTCGAGCAGTTCACGGATGACATGATGCCCAACATAACCTGTCGCGCCTGTAACAGTAATTTTTAGTCCTTGATTCATGCTGTTCAGTCTGACGTTTTTTGGTATTTAGACACAACACGCCTGAATACAGTTTTAGAAGTCGGCAACCAATTCTGGGCGTACAAATTCTATTTTTCCGCCCTGCATGGATAAAAAGACTTCGCCCTCGGGGAAAGAAAGCAGCGCCAATGCCAATGGGTCTTCGATTTCTTCGCGGATAATCGTGCGTAACTGACGGCTCGAGCCTTTGAGTTTGACCCTGCTGACCAAATAACCCGCAATTTTAGAGTCAAAGTTAATCCGTAAATCTCGGCTGCGTAACTCGAGCCGCATTTCTTCGAGTAAAGTTCTGGCAATGTTTAAGAGTTCGTTTTCGCCAAGCGGCTTAAAGCGAATCACTTCGTCTAAACGGTCTAAAAATTCCGGGGTAAAAAGGTTTTTAACCGGTTGGGTATCCATAATTTCCGAGTCGCCAGCAAAACGCACTGCCCCTGAAACATTAAAGCCAGTGTTGCTGGTCATGATTAAAATACAGCGCTTAAAGTCTACGGCTCTACCCATACCATCGGTTAAACGCCCATCATCCATGACTTGTAAAAAGGTGTTATAGACATCCGAATGGGCTTTTTCGATTTCGTCTAGCAATATCACACTAAATGGCTGACGGCGAACGGCTTCGGTCAAACGCCCACCTTGGTCATGCCCAATATAGCCCGGAGGCGCACCAATCAGCTTAGAAATGGTGTGTGGTTCTTGGTATTCGGACATGTCAAAGCGAATTAAACTGCGCTCTGAACCAAATAAAACCTTGGCAAGGGCTTTGGCTAAATGGGTTTTACCGACCCCACTC
>JANNEE010000710.1:0-2183 GCA_031388325.1 Deinococcales bacterium | reverse complement strand
AGGCTCGAGACTCCTCGAGTTTGTACTGGCTCGAGAATCCTCAAGCAACACCTTACTCTAGCATTTGACTTTTCACTTGTCAGGTTTCGGTCAGATACCCAATGTGATGATGGTCAGTGATGATGGTCAGATTTTAACAATTTCCATTTTGGGCTGCGCTTCTCGAGAAAAGCCGTCACCCCTTCTTGTAAATCATCTGTTCCACGAATCCAAGCATTGACTGTGGTGGCGTGTTGCAATCCATCCTCGAGACCAAAGCCGTATAAACTCGAGAGCAGTTCTTTGCTGCTACTCAGGGCAGTTTGGGAGTTCTGGGCGAGTAATTGGGCAATTTCTAAGGCTCGAGTTAAAGCACTACCAGTTGGCACGACCTCATTGACCAGTCCGATGCGGTATGCCTCGAGTGCCGAGATTAGTTTACCAGTTAAAAGCAGTTCTCGAGCATGTTTTTCGCCAATTGCGCGAATTAAAAAAACACTGACGATGGCTGCCACAAAACCAAGTTTGACTTCGCTGTAGCCAATTTTGCAACCCTGTCCAGCCACAATTAAATCACAAGCTGTGGCGAGTCCAGCCCCTCCAGCTACGGCTGCGCCTTCAAGGGCGGCAATGATTGGTTTAGGAAACTGATAAATATGTTTTAGGGTCTGAGCGATTAAACTCGAGTCTTGCTTTTGCACTTCTGCCGAAGCACCGAGTAAATTCTTTAAGTTCTCCAAGTCAGCCCCACTCGAGAAGGTATTGGCTGTTCCTGTCAGCACCACGGCTCGAACTTGCTTATTGGTCTCGAGAGCTATCAAATGTGTTTGTAATGCCCGTAGCAGTCCAGGAGAAAGCGCATGGCGAGCCTCTGGGCGATTCAGGCTTAAAATGGCAATTTGGTCTTGAATATCCAGCAGCACAAGTTCAGACATGGGTCTATTTTAACGTTTTTAGCCTAACGTTTTTGGACAGATGTTCGGGTTTAGGCTCTAAGAACCGCTTAAAATTTGAATAATTTTCAGTTTAGCGTAAGTATTAAAAGACCGTTAAATATCTGGCTTAAGCCTTTGTATGACAAAGCTGCACTGTGTTTTTTAATAGGTTTTTTAGATTGCCCTGCACTGAATTAAGTACAAAATTTGCTGGTTAAGATTGACAATAGGGCTTGGCTTTCCGTAGAATCCTCGAGGTTAATAAAAAACAAACGCTTGTCTCGAGACTCGAGGCGACTTGTTTTTATAGGAGGATGGGATGAAGAAACGTTTTGTTGGTTTAGCAGTCTTGGCAGCCCTTGCAATGGGCGCAGAAGCTCAGAACAAAGGTGTAATTAAAATTGCTTCGCAAACCCCACTTAGCGGCGGTCAATCGAAGCTCGGTGTTGCGATTAGCAACGGTGTGCGTTTAGCAATTGACGACGAAGGCAAACTGATTACCGCCCTCGGCTTTAAGCTCGAGTATGCTCCGTTTGATGACCAAGCCAAAGCCGAACAAGGCGTGGCAAACGCCAACCGTATGATTAACGATTCCGACATTCTCGGTGTGGTTGGTCACTTGAACTCGGGTGTGGCGATTCCTTCAAGCGAAGTTTATGCTCGCGTTGGTTTAGCCATGGTTTCCCCAGCCAACACCAACCCTCTGGTCACAGACCGTAAGTCGACTGTTAATGTTGCCAGCCGCATTTGTGGTCGTGACGATGTTCAAGGTCCAGCCGGGGCAGACTATGTGGTTCAAACCCTCAAAGCCAAGAAAATCTACGTGATTAACGACAAGACTGCTTACGGCGAAGGTTTGGCTGCTGCATTCGATGCTCGCGCTAAAGCCCTTGGTGCAAGCACTACCCCAATTGGTATTGAAGCCTCTGAACGTGACTTTGCCTCGATTTTGAATCGGGCTGGCGCAGAAAAACCAGATGTTGTCTACTACGCTGGTATTTATGATCAAGCAGGTCCACTCTTAAAGCAAATGCGCGCCCGTGGTATTAACGTACCATTCGTTGGTGGCGACGGTTTAGACGGCTCTGACTTGCAAGCCCTTGGCGGCGACATGAAGAATGTTTTCTTCACCACCACGGCTGTGCCAATCTCGAGCTTGCCTGCGGCTAAAGGCTTTGCCCAACGTTACAACAAGAAATTTGATGTCAGCGCCGAAGGTTACGCTGCCTACGGTTACGATGCTGCTCGTGTGGTTATCCGTGCGATTGC
>JANNEE010000696.1:0-14164 GCA_031388325.1 Deinococcales bacterium | reverse complement strand
CATCACGGCGATTCGGTCTGACATGGTTAATGCCTCTTCTTGGTCATGGGTCACAAAAATAAAAGTTAAACCAAGACGGGCTTGCAGGCGCATCAGTTCGACTTGCAGATTGACCCTCAGTTTACGGTCAAGTGCCGAAAGAGGTTCGTCGAGCAATAAGACTTGCGGTTCGTTGACAATGGCTCGAGCCAGTGCCACACGCTGACGCTGCCCACCCGATAGCTGGGCTGGACGACGGTCGGCAAAGGCGGCAATCTCGACCATCTCGAGCGCAGACATGACTTTATCCTTAATTTGTGCGGCTGGAACTTTTCGCATTTTTAAGCCAAAAGCCACGTTTTCCGATACCGTCATGTGTGGAAAAAGCGCATAATTTTGAAAAACCGTGTTGACACTGCGCTGGTTTGGCGCAAGCGGCGCGACATCTTGCCCACGCAGCAAAACTGCTCCAGAATCGGCAAATTCAAAGCCTGCAAGAATTCGCAGCAGTGTGGTTTTTCCGCAGCCCGAAGGACCAAGCAAACTAAAAAATTCGCCGCGACGAATTTCCAAGTTAATGCCTTTCAGGACTTGGGCATCGCCAAAAGATTTTCGGATGTCCTTAAAATGCACATCTACGCTTTCATCAAGCACCCGTTTGCGGCGCTCACCAATGTTTAATTCCATGCAGCATCATACCGTATTGGGGAATACCAAACCAAGTGTGGGTTTTGACCATTGTCCCGAGGTGCTTTTTGGTATCGTTGTCTCCTACATGACTGTTCGTATAGCCATCATTACCGACTTGCATCACGGACGCGATACAGGCAAAGTACGCGGACCCGAAGCCTTGGCATTGCTCTCTAAAATCGTGGGGCAAATTCATTTGCTCGAGCCAGATGCAGTGATTGAGCTTGGAGACCGACTAACCGACGAGAACCCGCCAACTGACCGAAGCCGATTACTCGAGTTAGCCCATGAGTTTAAGCGCTTGCCTTACCCTCGTCATCATATTTCGGGCAACCACGATATGCTCCCCAAAGCCGAGCAAGAAGCCATACTGGGCGCAAACCTTGGCAATCACACGGCAGAATTTCAAACTTGGACACTGGTTTTTCTTGATTCATATGATGGGACAACAGGTGGCTTTTTAAGTGGTCAAACCCTGACTTGGCTTGAGGAGACATTGCAAAATAGTAAAACCCCTGTGGTGATTTTTAGTCATCAACCCCTACATGGACAGTGGCTCGAAGGCAACCCCTACTTTGAAAGTGAGTACCGTGAACATGCCTGTGCCAAAGGCGCAGAACAAGCCAGAGCAATCATTGAACAAAGTGGCAAGGTCAGGCTTTGTGTTTCTGGTCATGCCCACTGGTTTGACCAGCGTATTGTTGCTGGTATTCCATACTTAACCTTGTTAGGTCCAACCGAATCCCACTGGTCAGATGGCATGGCTTGTGGCGCTTGGACATTACTAGAACTTGGTGAAACGATCCAACTCGAGCAGTTTGGGCTTGTGCCACAAAACATTGTCCTTTAGTCTTCTGGTTAGAATTGTGCATGGACTTAAATGCTTATTTAGAAATTGCTGTAATTGCCGCCAAAGCTGCTGGACAGATTCAACGCGACCATGTTGGACTCGAGCTTGAAATTAGTTCTAAAAGCGTGGATTCAGACCTTGTTACCATCGTGGATGCCAAATGCGAAGAAACCATTCGCAGAATTATCCTAGATGCCTACCCAAGCCATCAAATTCTTGGCGAAGAAGGCGGTAGTGTCGGCAACAGTCAATATGTCTGGATTGTAGACCCGCTTGATGGCACGGTCAATTATGCCCACGGATTCCCATTTTATTGTGTTTCTATTACCCTCGAGATTGCTGGTATTCGAGTGGTTGGTGTGATTTATGACCCAATCAGGGATGAAATGTTTAGCGCTACAAAAGGCGGCGGGGCTTTTTTGAATGGCAATAAAATTGGGGTCTCGAGCCAACAGACTTTAAGTGGGCGGGCGATGTTAGCCACTGGTTTTCCTTATGACCCAAGCACGGCATTGCTGGCACTCGAGGTTTTTAAGCGCTTTTTGGCGCTGGGTTTACCGATTCGTCGCCCGGGGGCGGCGGCACTTGATTTGTGTTATGTGGCGTGTGGGCGAATTGATGGTTTTTTTGAGTATAAACTTCAAGCTTGGGATTGTGCGGCTGGGATTTTACTGATTGAAGAAGCGGGTGGTCTGGTCAGTAACTTCAATGGGCAAACCTATGCCTATAGCGACAAAATTGTTGCCAGCAACAAATACCTTCACCAAGCCATGATTGACACGATCAACCAAGGTTCATGATTGACACGATTAACCAAGGTTCATGATTGACACGATTAACCAGTCCTGATTGACACGATCAACGAATCAAAATAAATAAATCAGCCCCAAGCATGACTGCTGGGCGTAAGCTGATTTGGCAGCCTTTGCCCGTGGCAGCTAAATCCTGTTGCCCCACAATTTGAATTGCTCCAATGCCCTGCCAAGTGTTATTGGCTCGAGTTCCGGCTGGCAATAAAATACAATAGTAATACTCTTTTTGGCTAGCCACAGCAAAAATTGCTAAGTCTGTATCAATTCCTGTTTGTTCTCGGGTTGCGTATAACCCAAGCCCTACTCGGGTATCCGTACCCACTGCAAAACCATAAGGAATGTTTTGTTCGGTAGCCACCAGATTGACTGCCCAAGTACCAAGTTGGTCAAAAGTCACATCCCACGTTTGCCCTAAATTAAACATAGGTTGCCAAGGAAAACCGCTCGGTTTATTGGGGACAGAACCAGAAACTGGCGCAGCAGAACGAATCACTCGAGTCAGATTTTCCGCCGAAATAGGGACTCCCGCAATTGCTGGAACTGGCGCACCACCCACGGCTGGGACTGGCGCACCACCCACAGCTGGCACTGGCGCACCTCGCAAATTTGGGTCGTTATAAGTCATCACACATGAACGTTGCAGATTTTGGTAGGTCGCTGCATTTGGCGCTAAGAAATAGGTTGTTCCCACAAAACTTAAACCATTGACGCTTTTGGCACTGGTAAAAGTACAAGCATATGTTCCTGGAATTGGCGATAGGGTTACTTCTAAGGTGTCTTCTTTTTGCCGGTAATAAATCTCTGCATTGATGGTTTTATTGTTGCTGGTGGCTTGCCCAAAAAAACCACGTTGGCTTTTGGCGGTCAGTTTTAATTGAAACTCTGCTAGATTGGCAATACTGATACTCCAATTTTGCCCGATTCCTAAAACTGGAGACCAGGCCAAGTTCTGTGCCAAGGCAGCACTAAAAAACATCAGCGTCAAAACCCAGAACCAATTTCGCTTCATAGTATTAGGGTATCACGAATTTTGTTTCTCGAGGAAAAAAACGTCATCCCAACCCTTGATATTCTCAGTATATCTTACATTTTTTTGAAAAAAATCCATAACTAGATGTTGTTGAAAGTGTTGCAGCACTGTCTAATGTTATACGAATTCCTAAAACCTGTTGCTTAAATTCCACGCGGACGATACAACCCGGTTCTGGTTTCTTCGATATATTCCTCGAGTTGCGGCATCTGCGAAAACCGCGCCACTTCACATTCTGCTTGGTAATCGTACAAGACACGAACAAAACTGACTTCAAGTTGACTCGAGCCGTGTAGCACCCCATAACTGGGCAGATTTGAATCAAGCGGATTGCCAACCGAACCGACATTAAAGACCATTCGTCCGCGCAAGTTAGGGTTCATTTCAGGAAATGAGCGCAAATGCCGTACCAAAACGGTGTGAATATCACCGTAACCAACAGCAATCGGTAGGGGTGCGTCCAAGCCAACAAATTCGGTGGCATCAAAAAGCCGATAAAAGTTTTCGAGCGGGTCATTTTCTCGCACCCGTGTCCAAACACCGTGGCTCGAGGCATGAACCAATCGCACCATGCCAGATTTTCTAGGAACATCTAGAGCGTTGGGAAGGGATTTTAACCACTCGAGCCGTTCAAGTCCGACTTCGGTACGTTGCCACTCGAGGGCTTGGGTCATGCTTGGCATTTCTGGCGGAGCGTTATTCATAATCGGACGAATCAGCAATTCATCCCAGTTGCCAAACAAACAAGGTATCTCGAGTTCTCGCAACCTGTCCAGCACCTCGGCTGGACGCGGACCTTTACCCGCCACATCCCCCAACATCACAATCTGTTGAATGCCTCGCTTAGAAATATCTAATAGCACTGCTTCAAGGGCGGTTAAATTGGCATGGGTGTCTGAAATAATCGCCAGAGGCTGAGATTCTGCAATGTCAAGGAAAACTGGCACGGCTTATCCTACAACTCTGGTAGTCACTGTTCTGTCCTAATTGCGCTAGTCACAGTTCTATCCTACGACTTTAGCAAAAACCATGCGTCCAAGTGCCGTTTGGGTGATGGTTTGAATTAAGACTTGGGTAATTCGACCCTTAAAAGCCAGTCCGTCTTCGACCACCACCATTGTGCCGTCCTCGAGATAGCCTATTCCCTGCCCCGGTTGATTGCCCTCGCGCATAATTTGTAAATTGAGTTCATCACCAGCCGTCAATTTTGGTTTTAATGAATCGGCAAGAACATTTAAGGATAAGGTTTTAACATCTTGTAAACCTGCCACTCGAGCCAGTCCAGTGTCGTTGGTGACAATACTGGCATGAATTTCCAGCGCAGCCCGAATTAAACGTTCATCCACTTCGCCGCCAGTATCAGCAAATTCTCGAATCACCACTTCTAGGTTACGCACTGCTTTTAATTTCTCGAGTAAATCCAAACCGCGTCTGCCTTTGGCACGTCGGTCTTTGTCGGTGGAATCAGCAAAATACTGTAGTTCACGCAGCACAAAACCCGGAACAATCAGCATTCCTTCAAGAAAACCAGCCCGTGCCACTTCTAAAACCCGACCATCAATAATAACGTTGGTGTCTATCAGTTTTAATGAACCCAAGGCGCTTTTGATGGTTAAGGTTTTCGGGCTTCGTTCGGCAAAAGGTGTAAAAAAATGTTGATTAATCACCGCGATGCTGACCAAAAACACCGCCAGTACCACGGTAATCCCAATTTGCCAAATCCAGTTATAGCCCGGAATATTTGAAATCACACCATTTAATAGCAGGCTTAAAATTAACGAAAAAACCAGTGCCACGGTTGCCGCCAAGACGGTTTGTGGTGGAGTATGCACCCATGCTTCGGCAATTCGAGCCACAATGCCACGCAACCAAAAACTAATACGACCCGTAAAAAGCGAAATCAGTAACGCCCCAAGCAGGGTAATATAGGCTTGATTAATGCTGTCTTGGACAAGTAGAGGGGCAATACGCCAGCCGACAAAAGCACCAATGATAACCAGAGTACCTCGGATGATAGCGCGAATTAAATCAGGTTCAGGTTTCATTTTACTCCCAATTCACACTTTAGCGCGTTGTTGCCACATCATTTGTACCGCTTCACGCACCATCGTAATGCTGCGGCTGCCATGTACACCCGGCGGAGCAATCAGGCGTTCAATGCCAATTCGAGTCGCTTCGGCAGCACGGCGGGCGGGCTGGGAAACACTGCGAACCTCGCCAGCCAAACCGACTTCGCCAAAAACTGCAATGCCCTCGGGAATTGGTTTCATCATCACGGCGCTGTAAACCGCTAAAGCAATGGCTAAATCAAGACCGGGGTCAATCACTTTTAAGCCACCCGCTAAATTGACATAGATGTCCAGTCCGCCAAGGCTTAAGTCAAGGCGGCGCTCGAGAACTGCCAGAACCACATCCACCCTTCTGGCATCCAAACCGACTGCCACCCGCTTCGGGGCTGGATAAGGGGTTTTGGCAGCCAAGGCTTGAACCTCGAGCAGCAATGGACGTTGCCCATCCATGGTGGCAGCAATCACGCTGCCCGGCGCACCGACTGGGCGTTCGGCTAAAAAGGCGGCAGACGGGTTATCCACTGCCACCAAACCAGCTTCCTGCATATCAAAAACGCCCAGTTCACCAACATTGCCAAAACGGTTTTTAATCGAGCGCAACATTCGGTAATTGCCAACACTCTCGAGCATCAAAACAGCGTCCACAATATGTTCCATCACCTTTGGTCCTGCCACCGAACCATCTTTGGTGACATGCCCGACCAAAACCATACTGCTGCCAGACTCTTTGGCGGCACGGGTCAGTTGGGCGGTAGCTTCACGCACTTGGGCGAGACCACCGGGCGAACCAGTCTCGCCAGCTTGAATGGTTTGGATTGAATCAACAATACAAAGCCGTGGTTTTTCTGCCTCGAGAAGCGCAGAAATCCCTTCTGAGGTAATATCGCGGGTCATCAGGATTTTGCCAGTCACGCCAAGTCTGTCGGCACGCAAGCGCACTTGCTCGAGCGATTCTTCGCCAGCCACATACAAAACAGATTCGCCAGCTTCGGCTAAATGATGCGCCACTTGTAGTAACAGCGTACTCTTACCAATACCCGGTTCGCCTCCAAGCAGCACCACTCCACCAGCCACCCAACCGCCACCCAAAACCCGATCCAATTCCGAAACACCACTCGAGACCCGAGGCTCAGATTGGGTTGCCACATCGCCAAGGCGCACCAAGGCGGCTCGAGGTAAAGCAAGGCGTTTAGCGGGGCTATTAGAAATCTCTTCAAAACTATTCCAGGCACTGCAGGTTGGGCAACGCCCTAGGCTTTTTACGGCGGTGTAGCCACATGAACTGCATTTGAATTGGGTGGTGATTCGAGCCATTGCACAATGTTACAAAACAAAAGTGAGTACAAAAAGCATCAAGCTATTAAGATTCTGAATTAGTCATGTGATTTAATTCACGATTATAACATTTTTGTGAACTTATTATTGCAATAACTTGCTTTTAATACAGTAACCGAATCCTTAGAATCTGATCGTCAAAGGACTTGCAATTTTGGTACACCAAACGGTATAACTTGGCTCATGCGTTCACGTTCGCCGTTTTATGCTTATTTTTTTACCCCAGACACGGCGGCTGAGGGGACGTAAATTTGTTTACCAACCTAGAAAACCGCCGAGGCTCTCGGCGGTTTTTTTTGGTCTTAAGGAGTCTATGCCACACAATACCGATGATGTCCGAATCAAAGCCATTCACGAAGTTTCTCCGCCGATGCACATCATGCGAGAATTTCCAATCTCAGAAAGCGCGGCTGCCACCGTTTTTGATTCGCGCCAAGCCTCTCACCGAATACTGCATGGCATGGATGACCGCCTTCTGGTGGTGGTTGGACCGTGTTCGATTCACGACACCAAGGCAGCCCTCGAGTACGCAGGTAAGTTGCTTACGCTAAAAAAGAAGCTACAAGCCGACCTTGAAATTGTGATGCGGGTTTATTTTGAAAAACCGCGTACCACAGTTGGTTGGAAAGGTTTAATCAACGACCCCTTGCTCGATGGCAGCTTTGAAATTAACCAAGGTTTACGGGTGGCTCGGGAATTGCTGCTCGAGATTAACGAATTAGGCATTCCAGCCGCAACCGAATACTTGGATACGATTTCGCCGCAATATGTAGCGGATTTAATCGCTTGGGGAGCAATCGGAGCGCGTACCACCGAAAGCCAAATTCATCGTGAGCTTGCCAGTGGCTTGAGTTGCCCAGTTGGATTTAAGAACGGCACAGACGGCAATATTAAAATTGCCATAGATGCGATTAAATCATCCTCACAGCCGCATAACTTCTTATCTGTTACCAAAGCCGGACACAGCGCGATTGTTTCTACAGGTGGCAACGAGGATTGTCATGTGATTCTGCGCGGTGGCAAAACCCCTAATTATGATGCTGACCATGTAGCAGCAGCATGTACAGAAATCAGCAAATCAGGCTTGGCTGCCCGAATCATGGTTGATTGTTCACATGGCAACTCGAGTAAAAAGCACGAAAATCAAATTCCAGTGGCTGCCGATGTTGGTGTGCAAATTGCAGAGGGGGACACCAGAATCGTCGGCGTGATGCTCGAGAGTCACTTAAAAGCAGGTCGGCAGGACTTAATCCCCGGTACGCCTCTCGAATACGGTGTTTCGATTACCGATGCCTGTATTGCTTGGGAAGAAACGGTTTTGGTTCTCGAGAATTTAGCTTCGGCAATCCGAATGCGGCGGGTGCAGCAAGTCAGCGCTAAGTAAAAGCAGTGACCAAGGGTAATAACCCTTGGTCACCACCTAATTTTTATTTCTTTTTGACGACTTTTTTCTTGGGTTTATCAAAACCAACCGCCCATTCGCCCACACTGTCTAATAATGGCTTTAAGGCTTCTCCTTTTTCGGTTAGACTGTACTCCACTCTTGGTGGCACTTCTGGGAAGGCTTGCCGATTGACCACACCTTGTTCCTCGAGTTCTTTTAGTCGTTCGGAAAGGGTGCGCGGACTCACCTTTAAGACTTTTTCCAGCGTGGTAAAACGGGCTGGTCCTTTTTGTAGGGTCTCGAGGATGATAAATGTGCCTTTGCGTCCTATGACGCGCAGTGCCATTTCGGTAGCTGACATAATTTTTTTCATCTCTGATACTTTACGTTTTAATTCTGACAAAATCCTTAATACTTTTATTTTATACTATAATCGATTAAACTCATACTTTGCGTCAGGGTTTTTGCTTACTGGCTAAAAATCACGTTATGCTCTTTAATTATGCGAATCGCTTGGTTGATGTTAGATGGGGTTGGCTTACGGACAACTGAAGATTTTCTCGGTAATCCATTTTATCAACTCGAGTTACCGACCCTTAAAAAGCTGGGGATTACCACACCTACAGTCACAATTCAACCAGATTTGACCACCAAACCGATAGATGCCAATTTAGATGTCCAAGGCTTACCGCAAAGTGGCACAGGACAAACCACAATACTGACTGGAATAAACGCAAGTGAGGCACTGGGATTTCATCATGGACCCTGGGTTAGTCCAAGTTTAGTTCCGATTCTCGAGCAGAATATCCTGAAACAAATTGGCGATGTCCGTTTGGCTAACTTTTACCCTGTGCGCTACCTAGAGTCGCTGGCTTCTGGGAAAACAAAGCTAAATGCCATAGCCACGAGCGCCTTAAGTGCTGGGGCAAATCTCGAAAATGAATCTGGACTGGGAATTAGTCCACTGCTGCGTCCTCTCGAGGAAGCAAGCGACTTAGAGCAAATCAAAAATTGGGCAATGACATTTATGAATTCCCAAGCCAAAATCACGATTTTTGACTTGTGGTGGACAGACAGCGTTGGGCATGAAATGAACTTGACAGAAGCCCAAGCCTTGGCGCTTCGTCTCGAGCAGTTTTGCAAGTATTGTCTTGCCTATCAAGACCAAAAAACGCTTTTTTTAATCACCAGCGACCATGGCAATTTCGAGGATTTACGGGTCAAGACCCACACCAGAAATCCTGTGCCACTTGTGGCGGTTGGACAAGGCGCAAACCACTTTGCCCAAGTTTTGAGCTTGGTCGACATCGCCAAGGCAGTTTTAACGGTCATGAAGGTTTAAGTATTTGTATGGCGATAAACTTTGTACAAGCTAGACTCGAACCCAGCGAGAGGGTGCATAATAAAAATAGTTCGGCGGTTAGAAAACCCGCCGAAGCTAGTTGGAAACGACCACCGAGGGTCAAAGAATTGTTGTACTATTGGTTTAGCAACGAGTGCAAACTGTTGGCGGGAAAATAGCACCAGTATCATCGGCAACCGCAAAGCCACCGAGAGCGAAACCCAAGACCATAACCACCAACACACGAATCATCTTTTTCATATTTGTTCCTCCACTTGGTAAAGTAAAAGCAGTTTAAGGAAACCAATTCTATGAACCGTGTAGTTGCCTATAATCAAAATCCACAGGTCGTGCAGTCTCAACCGACTGCACGACCTGAGTTGGGACTTCGCTCACTGATTCAAGCAGGGAAATACCGTGACGCACTCGATTCTTATAAAAATTTAGTTGTACCCACTTCAGAAGCAACTCGTTTGGCAGGGCAGGCGGAATGGGGGCAAGGCAACTTTATACAGGCGGCTATCTACTTAAATCGTGCTTGTATTCAAGGTGAATATGGGGCTGGCGTTGATATTTTGCGACTCCAAGTCTTACAAAATCAATTAGACGATATTGATTCAAAAATTACTACTATAGACCAGTCCAACTTAAATGATTTAGACAAAATACAATTGCAAATAGTGCAGGGTGAAGTTGCGCTTAAAAAGAACAAATTAGGCATTGCAAAACGCTGTTTTCTTGACGCATGGATTGCTGCCAATTCACTTGCAAATAGTGGTTCATTGGTTCAATCAATCGCTAGAAATCTTTTTGTCGTTTGTCATGCTACTGCATGTGATAGTGAATCAATCGGCTACCTCAATCAGGCTCTGGTGGGCGCACAAGGCATTTGGATTCCGTATTTGCGACTTTCAAAAGCACAAGCCCATCTGATGCTAGGGGATTTTGTTAATTGTCAGCAAGACCTAAACGAGATTGCAAACGAATCTATCAACAATGTCCAGTTTTCTACAAATTTCGCCACTGTTCAAGGTCTATTTGCGTTTCTAGGAAACGAATTTCAGCCTGCCATAGACAAGTTAGGGCTTGCAATTCAAGAACTCAAAGCTGCAAACTCAAATACCTCATCAATTACTCGAGTCCAGTATTACCTGGTTGGAATGCTGATTCAACAAAAACACTTTGACCAAGCTCGCGGACAATTGTGTCAGCTTGAAGTTCACGCCCAAACCCGTGGCGAAAAAGCCATGTTTGATCAACGTAAAGGGCAGTATTTAGCGGCTCAAGGATTATTTGCTGATGCCGTTGGGCAATTAGAAATGGCTCGAGAAACTTTTTTTGATCTCGAGTGGCGCAGAGAACTTGGTTGGACGTTGTTGCAACTGGCACATATTCATTTGAATCTGGGCAATCCACAAAAAGCTGGTTTACTGCTCGAGTCGGTCACTGACATCATCAATATCGTCGAGAATGCGGCATTTCTTGAACTCGAGCGGCGCTTTATTGGCGACCTTAAACCACTGACCAAAATTGCCTCTAGTTATGGTTTACATGCCCTCACCCATAATCAACCACTTGCCCAGCCGATTATGTCACGTCCTGTTCAGACTTCGATTGCTTTTCATAGCTTTGGAGTCACAACCTTGTCGTTAAATGGTCAGCCGGTCAGCTGCAAGTTAAATCGGGCTTTTGCGGTCATGGCATATTTGCTGATGTACCCACAAAGTTCACTCGAGAAGATTTTATCAGATGTCTTTGAGGATTCTAAAGATGTGGCGGCTGCCAAGAATTATTTTCATACGGCTCGTTATGAACTCAATCGGGCTTTTAACTGGATTAGTTTTACTTATGACCGAATTACCAAAACCTATTCGGTAGACACTGGCGATGTACCAATGCTGTTTGACTATCACGAGATTATACGACTACTACACGCCCCCTCGGAAAATGAGTTCTACAACGCCCTCGAGATTTGCCGTGGTCCTTTTATGCCCGGTTTTGAAGGGCAGTGGATCGAGGAGGTGCGTGCAAACGTGGAATGGTTATTGGTTCGCAGTGGCTTAAAATTGGTGCAAGAAATGTATGAATCTGGTGATTTTCAGGCGTGTCGGCGTTTGACCGAACGCTTACTCAAAGTAGAACCATTGGATGAATCTTTGAACGAATTATTGGTACGGGCAACAAGGGAAGTCGAAGGGGCATTGGCGAGCCGTAAAGCCATGAGTATGGTGGAATCTCAGTTTTTACTAGAAGTTGGTGAATTGCCGCCAACCTTGGCGCAGTTAAAAAGTGAAATGAAGTTTAGAATAAATTAGTCTCGAGTTTTTATGCCCAATGCTGAGGAAACCATGATCATCAATCGTCCCATGCAAGTCGTTATACTTGCACTCGATCCCATCATTCTAAAACCAGAGATGCTCGAATTAGAATCTATTGGCATGGCGTTTTTTCTTGCCACTCATCCCGAAGAAGTGATTGGTTATTGCGCTAATGGGCTAATAGATGGGGTGGTTTTAAGTCCAGCCGAGACCCACACGATTCATTTAATCCAAACAATCAAGTCAGACCCACACACCAAAGTGCCAATCATGGTGATGCTGGGGGCAGAACAACTCGACTTAGAAGAAACAATGCTGATGCATGGCGCAGATGATGTGATCACTGCCCCGTGGAATACGCGTGGTATTCGGACTCGAATTGAACGAATGTGCCGTAAGCATTTGCAAAGTTTGGGCATCGAAGATCAATATGCAATTATGAAATCACTGACCCAAACTGTCGAAAAACACGATCCTTACACCGCCCAACATGTCGAACGACTGCGTTTCTTGTCTGGGCATGTGGCAATTCAAATGGGTCGAACTGCCAGAGAAGTCGCCTCGATTCGAGCGGCTGGTTTATTGCATGACATTGGTAAAATTGCCATTCCTGGAACTATTTTAAGAAAACCGACTGCCTTAAGTCTAGAAGAATGGGCAATAATGCGTTTGCATCCGGTTCATGGGGCAGAAATTGCACTTAGTTTACCAGTTGGCGATGAAGTCGCCCCAATGGTTCGTTCGCATCATGAACGTTGGGATGGTACTGGTTATCCAGACGGAAAAGCCGACACCGATATTCCCCTTGGTGGACGAATTGTGTCGGTGGTGGATGCCTTTGATGCAATGACCTCGACCCGTCCGTACAGAGCAGCCTTATCCATCGAAGAAGCCAGAAACCGCTTAGAGCGCGGGGCTGGGTCTCAATTTGATCCCTCGGTGGTTCATTCCTTGTTGAGTTTAAGCCCGGGAATGCTTAAAAAACAATTTCAATTGGCGCATAACTAAATTCTAATGGCGTTTGCTGGTGCTGTAGCGCAGGATTTGCCAATACATTTTGATACGCCTTGCAATTCCAGCCACCAAGCCTAGTTTTTGTTCTTTAATCACTTGGGAAACCCCGACCAAATCAATGTACTCGAGCCGTAAATTTTCCGCAGCGATTTGGTCGTTGATCGCAATTTCGATGCCGTAACCGGCGGTTTCTAAATTTTTAGCGGCTAAAATCGTGGCTCTTGGAATAACCCGTTGTCCGCTCCATTGCGGGGTGGCGCGGTTGCCAAAATCGGTGATGATTCCTCCGCCGACAAATAATCCTGCGGTGGTGTCGGCTCTTTTTTGCTCTACTGGCTCGAGCATCGCCCTTAAGTGCTGGACTTTGAGATTTAAGAGGTCAGCATCTAAAAGCAGTACATAGGCTGTGGTGGCTTTTAATGCCCCCGCCTTGACCGCCCCGCCTTTGCCTCGGTTGGGATGAAGTTCCAGCACCTCAGCCCCAGCAGTTCTGGCGAGTTGGGCGGTTTCATCGCTGCTGCCGTCAGAAATCACAAGAATATTTTTAAAACCCGCTTCGCTTGCCACTTTGACCACGTTGGCAATGGTCTTGGCTTCGTTCAGGGCTGGGATCAAAACAGTGATGTCCAAGGTCATTGCCCTAATCTACTGATGTCTTGGACAGTCACCAAGAGAATAAAGACCATCACAAATATAAATCCCGCAAAATTGATTTTCTCTTCTTGCCCTGGGGCAAATGGTTTACGGCGCAACGCCACGATACTCGAGAGTAGAATTCTGCCACCGTCTAAGCCCGGAATTGGCAACAAGTTAAACAATCCCAACGATAAATTGATAATTCCAGCTAGAAATAAGACTGGAAAAAATCCTTGCTGGGCAACTTGGGCAGTCGCATTGACTGCCCCGACAGGTCCTTGAAGGTTGTCGTCGCGTTGAAAGGTAACGGTGCGAAAAATACCACCAACGATGGCTTCTATAAATTGGGGAATGCCCCCAATTAGAGTATTGGCGCTTTGGCTAAAGGCTTCGGTAACAGAAATGGCTTCAAAACGGGTCTCAAATCCGATGGCAACCCCAAATTTAGGACGGGTTTGCCCGGGAAAAGTGGTTGGCGACCACTCAAAAGTAACATCTAGGGTTTGGCTGTCGCGCTGGACAGTAAAAGTGCGCTGACCATTGGTTTGTAGATTTTTGCGTACTTCTTCGATTTCCTTGACTGGTTTTCCATTGATTTTAAGTAAAAAGTCTTGGCTGCGAAATCCAGCTTTTTCGGCTTGTGAGGCGGGTTGTACACCCAACTGAATCCGCTCGAGAACCTCTTTTTTACCTTGTCCTAGAAAA
>JANNEE010000690.1:0-2168 GCA_031388325.1 Deinococcales bacterium | reverse complement strand
CTCGAGTATTCGGCTTACCCAGCAAGTCCATGTCTCGAGCGGTATAGAGCAGTATCAACCCCTCGTGTATGTGAAGGGCTTAGCCTGTTGGGGCAGCACCCCCAATTATGACCAAATCCTGCCCGAAGAAGCCGCACTGCTGCAAGCCAACGCTATCAATTTAGAAAGCAGTTGGAGCAACTGGGGTATGGTCTACCAAGAACATTTTGGGCAACCTCTGCCCAGCGTTATTCTCGAGCAAGGCAAAGACTTTGACCAGATTATTTTTGGAATTTCCAAAGGCGCACTGACCAGCTTGTGTCCGCAACTCCTCGAGCAGAACCAAGCCTTAAGTACCATGAACAACGCAGTACAGACTGTGGCAACCCAAGCCTATCAAATCTGGCTAACCAAAGACCTAGCCGAACTCGGCTGGACATACCAACCCAACGGTCAACAACCTGTGCTGAGTGGTTACACCGAACCATTTGACACTTGGGCAGCCATGGATCAGCTTTTAATCCGCGAGGACTGGAAAGCTGGCAACCAAGACCCGAAGAATGTTTCGTACTTTTGCAGTGCCTTACCTATCGCTTCTTACCCACCATTTACTGACTCGAGTTTCCCCTCAGAAATAGCCGCTCAGGTCAAACAAAATGCCATAAACCAATTGCAAAATCAAATGCAGCCTCTAATGCCCAAGGCTGCCAATAACGGTGCGTTCCATTGGGATTGGCTGACCGACAGTAGCAGCGCCACTGGACAAGACCGTTTTAACAGCCAATACTGGCGAGCCAATATAGACCCGTCTGAACAATATGTGCTTAGTGTTGTAAACAGCACTGCTACCCGGCTCGAGACCAACCAAAGTGGCTTTGACAACCTGTATTTAACAGGCGACTGGATCAAAACGGGCTTAAACGCGGGTTGTGTTGAAGCCGCAGTCATGGCAGGAATGCAAACCTCGAGAGCCATGACCGGCTACCCGAAAATTATCAAAGGTGAAAAGGATCAACTTTAAGGCATGAATAAAATTGCTGTTCTAGGTCTAAGCCTTGCTGGTCTGGGGATGTTTTTGCCATTATTGATTGTTAAAGCCAATCGTTTGGTGGTTGGAAATTCGGTGGGAATTTTTGGTTTACCAATGTTTTTTTTGCTTCTACCACTTCTTTTTTTAGCCCTTTTTTTGACTTTTTTAAAAATAAAATCTCTGGGACTGATGCTGCTCGGGAATTTTATGTTGTTGCTTTTATTGGCTTTACTAAGTTTAAGTAGCCGTGAACTGGGGGTAAATCCAATCTCGAGGGTTGCGCCTGCCAGTGGTTTTTGGTTGCTGCTGCTGGGTGCATGGCTGGTGGCTTATGCGGGGGCGCTCGAGATGCGTCAATTGTGGCTTAGCAGTCTTGGGGTTGTGCTTGGGATTGGTTTTTTACTGACGGGTGGACTGGATTATTTAAGTGTCTTGCGTGAATACAGCACCAACCAATCCGAATTCTGGCAAGAACTGCTGCGTCATATTCAACTGGCTTTTGCGGCATGGGTACTCTCGAGTTTAATGGGTGGTTTAATCGGGGCATATGCTGCTTTTCGTCCACGCATCTCGAGTGTAACCCTTGGTCTTGCCAATGCCCTGCAAACCGTGCCGAGCATTGCCTTATTTGCTTTACTGATTCCATTTTTTAGTGCTTTAGCGCGGAACTTTCCAATTCTCGAGACGCTTGGTATTCGTGGCATTGGCTTTGCCCCCGCCCTGACCGCCCTGACTTTATATGGTGTTTTACCTGTGCTGCGCGGTACAATTCTTGGTTTGCAAAATGTCCCGGAAGCGCCACTGGAAGCGGCTCGAGGCTTAGGCTTCAGCCAAAAACAACTTTTTTGGCAAGTGCAAGTACCTCTGGCTGTGCCTTTACTGCTCCAAGGTTTACGGCTGGCGGCGGTTAGTTTAATTGGCTTAACGGCTTTATCGAGTCTGATTGGCGCGGGTGGACTTGGCGGATTTATTTTTACTGGACTGGGCAGTGGGGCAATAGACCGAGTGCTGCTGGGGGCGATTCCCACTTTGGTACTGGCATTGTTGGTTAATTCGAGCTTGCGCCAACTCGAGTTTAGGCTAACTCCACGCGGCTTAAAATAAGTTACCCCTGCGTTTTTGCCCCAGCCCCACGCACAAAACGCCCGGGGGTTGCACC
>JANNEE010000667.1:0-3000 GCA_031388325.1 Deinococcales bacterium | reverse complement strand
TTTGCTGCTCCAAAGTCAGACCCATTTGCTGCTCCAAAGTCGGAATCCGTGACACGCACAAACCCAGTCAATACAGACCCATTTGCAGCCCCCGGAATGTCGGTGGTGGTGGATAACAAAGAAGTTGTACTTACAGATTTACCAACCCAAGCCCGTAAAGCTCGAGACCGCGCTATGCCGCGTACCAGTGTGCGTAATCAAATGCTTATCTCGTTAATCATTCCGTATCTTCTGGTAGCCGTTGGCACAATTGCTTTTATGGCTTATCAGTTGCCGCAGATTTATCGTCAGGAACTTGGGTTAAGGGCGTATCAAGCTGCCGTTAGCGAAGCCGAATCTAACTTTGGGCTTATCGAACAATTACCTGCTCCAGCCGCTTTAGCCGAACTGCAAGCCGAAGCTGAAGGTGACTTAAAACAAATTCCAGAAGCAGCAGCTGTTATTTATGAAGCTACAATTTTAGAAATATCTGGAGCAAATGGGGCTTTGGCGGCGGTTGCTTCGACCAATAATATGACTATAGCCGAAGCTCGAGGACTCGAAAAACAATTTAAGGAACTCGAGGCACGAGGTTTGGGTTTTGGTCCAATTAGTTTTCGTGGTCAACCCTATATTGGTTCAGTTGCCGAAATTAAAGCTGAAGAACTGGTTGCACCGGCTTCATCCACTAATCAAGCCGAAAGTGCAATTGGCGAAGTCCATGTGATATTTTCTGTCTCCGAAATTCCAAACCGAGTGATTCAAGCTATTGTTCCGCTTTTAGTTGCCCTAGGCATTATTTTTATTTTTGCGCTGTTTTTAGCCAATGCCCTAGCAAGTCGTTTGGCGCGTCCAATCATTTCGGCTACCGACCAAGCCAACCGTATTGCCCTAGGCGATTTAGACCGCAGTGTGACTGTAGAATCCAACGATGAAATCGGCGACATGCTTGGTTCGCTCGAGCGAATGCGTGTTTCCTTAAAATCTATGGTGGCGCGAATGAGGCGAAATACATGACCGCTAAAACCTTGCGGCGTTGGTTGCCTTTGCTGCTGGCGTTGGGGTTTACCAGTTTTGCACTTGCCACCGACCCAAACGGAGCAAGCACGGGTGGCATTGGTAATATCACTGACCCAACCCCCGATTCACCTTTAACCATCGAAGATTTAGGCAATATCTTAGGGCAGACTCGAGTTGCCTTAAACCTTGTCTGGGTGATGGTGGCGATGTTCTTAGTCATGTTTATGCAGGCTGGGTTTGCACTGGTCGAAGCGGGGTTTACTCGAGCCAAAAATGCTGGGCATACCATGATGATGAACCTTTTGGTCTACGGCTTAGGGGTGCTTGGTTTTTTAACTGTCGGTTTTGGGCTGCAAATGGGTGGCTCTGGTGGAAACGTAGCCGCTTTTGGTGGCGGTGATAACCTTAATTGCTTATTGGGGCTAACAATTGGCGATCAAAAATGGGGTTTTTTAGGCTGCACTGGTTTTGGCTTAGCGGGCAATTCTTATGATGTCGCAACCTTTGCTTTGTTCTTTTTTCATCTGGTGTTCTTAGATGCAGCCCTGACCATCCCGACAGGGGCATTAGCCGAACGTTGGCGCTCGAGTGCTTTTATTTTGTATGTACTTGGTGCTTCAACCCTGATTTATCCTGTGTTCGCAAATTGGGCATGGGGTGGCGGGTGGCTTTCGCAACTGGGTAAGAACTTGGGTTTAGGCAATGGTTATGTGGATTTTGCGGGTTCTGGGGTGGTGCATTTGACGGGTGCAGTCATGAGCTTGATGGGCATCCTTGTTTTGGGTCCACGCATTGGACGTTTTAACCGCGATGGCACGGCTCGAGTAATTGCAGCCCATAATTTGCCACTGGCAATTTTAGGCACGCTCATTTTGGCATTCGGTTGGTTTGGCTTTAACGCAGGTTCAACCTTAGCCGCCACCGATATTCGTTTTGTGACTGTGGCAGTCAGCGCCATGATTTGCTCGGCGGCTGGAATGGTTGCGGCTGCATTTTATACATCTGCCCTGAACGGACGTATTGACCTTGGCATGGTTGCCAACGGAATGCTTGGCGGTTTAGTCGCCAATACCGCTTCGGGCGCGTTTATCGGCGCACCAGCCAGTGTGGTAGTTGGAGCAGTGGCTGGATTATTGGTGGTTTGGGGAACAGAACTGCTCGAGAAGTGGCGCATAGATGACGCTGTAGGCGCAATTCCAGTCCACGGTATTTGTGGGATTTGGGGTTTGCTGTGTGTTGGAATTTTTGCCGATGGCACATACGGACGCGGTTTTAATGGTGTTGACAGCACTGTTACAGGTATTTTGTACGGCAATTGGCAACAGATGGTGGCACAACTGATTGGCATTGCCACCAATATCCTCTGGGTTGCCCCAACCAGTTATTTGTTATTTCGAGCCATTGATCGTTTTGGCGGCGGTATGCGGGTCAAACCACAAGCTGAAATTGAGGGCTTGGATTACCATGAATTAAGCGCCCCAGCTTACCCTCGAGACGATGACCATGAACCCAAGCCATTACCGCAAAGCAATACCGATTTAATGCCCGTCGAACGGTAGTTTGACTATCAGCTATGCGCTTTTGGTTTAGCGTCTAAAAAAATGACCCCGAATTCGGGGTCATTTTTTAATCTTCGTCATCTTCGTCTTCGTCTTCGTCATCATCCTCATCGTCGTCTTCCATGTACACACCTTCGGTTTCATAACCTTCGATATCCTCAGCCGTGGCAACTTCCTCATCGTTGGCAAAGAACGAAACAACACCATCATCGTTGAGTTCGATAGTTACATCGTCGGGGTCTATATCGTCGGGAACGGTCACATAAAAAACGGCGGTCAATTCAATTTCTGGCATGATAATTCCTCCTCTATGCAGTATGCCAGTCGCAACCCCTTGATGTCGTGTCCAGATGCTACCTCTGTTGCTTTCGAGTCCAGACTAATCTTGCTGCTGCTTGGTCTCGATGTTAAGCTATGTTTTATGCGATTTGTGATTTTTGGA
>JANNEE010000657.1:0-2147 GCA_031388325.1 Deinococcales bacterium | reverse complement strand
GCCGAGGAATGGCTGACCAGTTCACCGATTCACAAACTGATTATTGAGGCGATGGGCTGGACTGAACCCGAATGGATTCACACGCCGCTATTGCGAAATCCAGATAAAAGTAAATTGTCTAAACGAAAATCAAACACCAGTGTTGAAAGTTATAAAGAAATGGGTATCACCCCAGAAGCCTTGGTCAATTACCTTGGGATGATGGCGTTTAGTATGCCCGACGGACGTGAACTTTTTAGTTTTAACGACCTGCTTGAGTCCTTCTCGTGGGAGCGCGTGAGCTTGGGCGGACCCGTGTTTGATATTGCCAAACTGACATGGTTAAACGGGCGTTATATCCGTGAGATTCTCAGTCTCGAGGAGGTTGTGCAGAGAGCCAAACCTTATCTCGAGAAGGCGGGTTATGACTTGTCGGACACTAAAAAACTCGAGAAAGTGATAGAAGCACTTCGCCCAAGGTTTGATGTTTTTGCTGATATAGTCGAAAAAGCCTCGTATTTTTACAACGACATTGTTCTTGATGATAAAGCCAAAGCCAAACTCGAGGAGGGGAGAGGTCATCTAGCAGCGCTGTTGCCTCTACTCGAGAATGCCGCTTGGACTTGGGATGTTTTAGAACCCATCATCAAGGGCTATGCTGAAAATACAGGTGCTAAACTTGGCGCAGTGATGCAGCCAATACGGGCTGCCTTAACTGGTAAACTCGAGAGTCCGGGCATGGGTGAACTGCTCGAGGCATTGGGTAAGGAACTTTGTTTAGAGCGAATCAAAACCGCCACAGGAGACTTATGATTACCGACCTTGGACACACGGCATTTCGGGTACATGACTTATCAGCTTCACTCGAGTTTTACGGCAAACTTGGAATTTATGAATCGTTTCGCTTGAACCATACCGATGGTACTTTGATGCTGGTGTACCTCCATGTTGGCGGCGATAGATTTATCGAGCTTTTCCCCGGAGGTGAGTCCCCCAAAACGTTATCGGGGAGTTTTATGCACCTTTGCTTGGTTTCAGATAGCATCCGTGAAGATGTCGAAAAATTGCGTTCACAAGGTATAAAAATAACTTCTGAGGTCAGTCTAGGACTTGATTATAATTTGCAAGCATGGCTGGCAGACCCAGATGGCAACCCGATAGAGCTAATGCAATTATCCGAAGATTCACCACAGCGAAAAATAACTCGAGAGGCTGCCAAGCAGTAGACAAGAAGACTCGAGAACTGAGCATTTTTTGGAGTTTTTAAGCGCCAACTTTCATTCTAAATTCGTGTGGACTGGTGGCAGCCGAATAACCCGTATTAAAATCTATCAGTCCTTCGCGGTGCAGTTCGGTCAGGTGGTCGTCAAACGGTATCATGCCGCTTTGTTTGCCGTCTTGAAGCGCATCTTTGAGTTTGCTCATGCCGTCTTCGTCTTTGATTAAGTCTTTGACATAAAGGGTGCCGCGCATGATTTCTACGGCAGCCACCCGTCCTTGACCATCGGCTTTGGGCAGTAAACGTTGCGATATAACCGCGACAATTGAATCGGCAAAAAGTACCCGTGCAATACCGCGTTCTTCTTGAGGGAATAACTCGAGAATTCGGTTGACGGTGCGAATCGTGTCCATGGTGTGCAATGTACTTAGAACCAGATGCCCAGTCTGTGCAGCACTGATGGCGGCTTGGGCGGTGGCAAAGTCACGGATTTCACCAATCATGATTACGTCTGGGTCTTGGCGCATGGCGGCAATAAGCGCTTCGGAGAAACTTGGCGCATCATGTCCGACTTCGCGTTGTACAACAACACTTTGGTGGTTGCTGTGCAGGATTTCGATGGGGTCTTCGATGGTGACAATCATTTCGGCTCGAGTACGGTTGATGTGGTCTAAAATCGCCGCGAGGGTGGTGCTTTTGCCACTGCCCGTCGGACCTGTGACCAGAATAATGCCGCGTTTATGGACAGCCAATTCTGCAATCGTATTAAATGGGAGTTGCACACTGGCGAGGCGGCTGGTGTCATTGCTGATAATCCGTAAAACCATGCTGACACTGCCGCGTTGCCTGAACATATTGACCCGAAAACGTGCCACACCGGGGATGCTGTGGGCAAAATCCACTTGGTTTTTGTCTAAGAACTTGGCGCGTTGCTTTTCGTTTAGCATGG
>JANNEE010000553.1:0-3299 GCA_031388325.1 Deinococcales bacterium | reverse complement strand
GAGCGCCGCCGCCCTGACGTGGGGTTATTAAACGATAAATCGGGATTTGTTAAATCCCAGTTTCTTATAATAGACCTCTTGCATAAGTAATTTAATCTTCTCTTAACGCGGGTGGGTACAAGACCCACCCCTACGAATTTGACGTGGTTTTTGTAGGGTGCGACCCTTGTGGTCGCCCTGTTTTTGATAACAATGTAGACTTATGCAAGAGGTCTAATCAAGACCCTCTTGACATTTGACCTATTGGTAGGTAAGATAACACTGTGAGTCAGACCAATATCACTGACCGTTTACTCGATGAAGCCCAACGCTTGGTGCAACTTGGCGGCTTTAACGGCTTTAGCTATGCTGACATCTCAAAAGCCATCGGTATTACAAAACCAAGTATCCATTATTATTTCCCGACCAAACAAGACCTCGCCCTCGAGTTACTACGCCGTTATCGTCGGCAATTACAAAATGGATTTGAATGGCTTAACTCGAGTACCCAAGACCCAAAGGCTCGTTTAACACTGTACATTCAGTTTTTTGCAGGATTGGTCAAAGATGGTCGTTTGTGCTTATGTGCCGCCTTAGCTGCCGATGCAGGTTCGCTTTCTGCCCAAATTCAACTCGAGTTACAAGGTGCATTGGAGGATAAAAAAACGTGGTTGGCGCAAAATTTAACTGTTTTGAAAATATCAGAACCAAACAGGCAAGCCGCTTTATTTGTCGCTACGGTCGAAGGGGCAATGCTCCTAGCTCGAGCCTACAACGACCTTGCCACCTACAACACAATCTGTCAGGACTTACTCGAGCATTTTTAGCAATTTGGTATCAAAAAATCTGACCTATTAGAAGGTCAAATTTTTAAGGAGCTATTATGAACAGTCGAACCATCGTTTTTATTCATGGAATGTTTGTCACACCACGCTGCTGGTCGGATTGGACAGCTTTTTTTAGCGGTCATGGGTACACCTGCCATGCACCCGCCTACCCTCGAGGGCGTGAGGTAAGCCCAGAAAAACAACGTCTGGCACATCCAAGCACTGAACTAGCCAAACTTCGTCTGAGCGAAGTGATCGAACACTATGCGCGTTTTGTCAGCCAATTACCCGAAAAGCCAATTTTAATTGGACACTCAATGGGTGGCTTAATTGCCCAGCTTTTGGTGCAACGCGGCTTAGCCTCGGCGGCTGTTTTAATCAGCAGTGGTCCGCCGACGGGTATCCTGAGTTTAGAGTTTTCGTTTCTGAAATCCCTTTTTCCCATGTTTAACCCATTTATCTCCAGCAATACCCCGTACCTGATGCCACTTGCTCATTGGCAATACACCTTTACCCACAGCATCCCCTTGGCGCAACAACAAGCCAGTTACGAGGCGCAGCTTGTCCCAGAATCACGCCATTTACCCCGCGATGCAATTGGTGCAACTGGAAAAATAGACCTGACTAAAGCCCATGCTCCTCTACTTTTTATCGCTGGTTCAGACGACCAAATCATGCCAACCGAGATAAACAAAAAGAACCTAGCTGCCTACAAAGACCCTACGTCAACTCGAGCCTACAAAGAATTTAGTGGACGTACCCATTTTATTATTGGACAAGAAAAGTGGCAAGAAGTGGCTGAATACGCCCGTTCTTGGATAGCCCAACAATAAAAGGGATTTAGGGATTCAACTACAATGCCAACACAGTATTGATGGCATCGGCAAGGTCACGACCGGCTTTTTCAAGACCACTTCTGCAACTCCACAACATTGCCTTCAGGGTCAGTGGCGTACACGACAGTTACACTTTGCCCATCGGCTCGAGTCAGCGTCACCACTTCACCGACTTGACCACCGCCATGCTCGAGAGCAAGCTGTAAGGCTTGTTGCACATCATCTACTGCAAAGGCAATATGCCCGTAACCTTGGCGATTGACTTTAGTTTCGGGTTTCTCGAGACTCGGTTGATACTCAAAAATCTCTAAAGTTGGTGCGTTGTCGCTAAAGCCCGGTAAACGAAGGTGCATTCCACGTTGTCTTGCACCAACGAGATGAGCCAGCGCATCAAATTTTTCACCAGCGTAATCGCGTTCTGGAGGTACTGGCAGACAGCCAAAAACTTGTTGGTAAAAATCAGCCAGTACCCGCCAATTGGCAGCCACTAAATTGGTATGGACATACTTTGCATTCATGCCTCGAGTTTACGACGATAAGCAAGGTTCAACAACCACGGTCTTTTGGTGCGAGAAATGCACTGCCCCAGATTTTGCACCTTTGGGTCGCCAGACATGTTTGGCAAATAAGTAATCCACTGCCACACTGGTGCTGCCCCTTGCCTTAGAAAACCACGCGGCAATACTGGCGGCTTGGAGAATATCAGCAAACGGAATTTCTTTGTTTTGAGCGCGTAAAATCACATGTGAACCCGAATAACCCTGCACATGAAACCAAATATCGGCACTTTTGGCAATTCGGTGGGTTAAAACTTCGTTTTCTTTGGAGTTGCGCCCAACCAGCACCTCGAGACCGTTTGAAGTTCGGTAACGCATTCCGACTGGCGGCGCAGATTCGGCAATTGGACTGTGAACCTCGAGCAAACTGCGTAAACGTGTGTCAGTTGCCGTTTCGACTTCCTCTAGTAGAGTCCTAAGTCGTTTTTCTTGTGTCGCCCGAATTTCTTCTCTGACCAGCAGTTTTTCCAGCACTTCTTCACGGCGTTTGGCTTTGGCAAAGAGCTTATTGGCATTTTGGGCGGCACTTAACTCTGGTTCGAGGGAAATTGTGACTGTGCCATCTGCGTACAAACTTGGCAGGGTAGCTGAATTTGCGCCACTTGGCACTTGAAAACCATACGCCAGCAGCGTCTCGGCAGATTCACGCCAAAGAAGAGCAGCCAAGGCATTCTCCTCGGCTCGGTATAAATCCTGATGCTGTTTCTCGAGCAGTTTTAAGCGCTTCTCGAGCGGTTCACGAATAGATTTACGCAGTTCTGTTAGGCGCTCGAGACGGGTTCGGTCTCTGGCTTGGTCAGACAAAGATTCTAGGGAAGATAAACTCGGATTTGCAACTAAATCGCGCAGCGCCAGCACAGCATCCCCAGTCTTATCTAAGCGATGCTCGAGTTCACGCAGCAACGTTGTCCCAAGACCATCAATTGATTTACTCCACGCAGAAATGGGTGTATCACCCAGAACAGTTCTTAGTTCTTCATCGCTTGCCACTCGAGGGTCAAGTTTAGAATACGGTGGTGGCGGCGTGTACAGACCACCAGAACGAATTGTTCTAAAGCGATTGCGAGAATTGGTGATTTCGCGGGCAGCAATTTGAATCC
>JANNEE010000552.1:0-3989 GCA_031388325.1 Deinococcales bacterium | reverse complement strand
CAGGTTCGGGAAGCGTTTTTTGAGGATGTCCACGGTTTTATCGGTGTCGTCTACACTAAGCGTCGTTTGGGTCAGCACAATGCACTTGTCTGGGTCTGGGACTTGCACCGTGTGCGGGTCTTGCATTTTTTGGTCAGCCTTGCGGTTTCCCACAACATTGACCAGAATTGTGTTTTTTGGGGCTTCGCCAAATGTACCAATAATTTCTTGGTGTTGGCTCGAGTCGCCAATTAGTAATATGCTGTAACCCATACCAGCATAACGTTTGGATTCAGAATGGACTTTTGTGACCAATGGACAAGTCGCATCCAGTGTTGTCAAACCGCGTTTATTTGCTTCCTCACGCACCATTGGCGAAATCCCATGAGCGCTAAAGACCACAGTTTGCCCCTGCCCGCTCATCCCCTCAAGTTCGGCTAAATCCTCAACAAAACGCACATTATGTTCTGCCTCTAAACGCTTTACCACCGTTTGATTATGAACTATCGCGTGATAGGCAACAATATCGCCTTCATTGCTGGCTTTGTTTTCTAAGGCAGCATCTTTTAAGGCATCTATTGCCATGACCACCCCAGCGCAGTAGCCACGCGGACGAGCCAGAATTACAGTCTCTATCATGGTTTTAGAATAACGCTTTGCTTTAAGGCAGGTGTCTCGAGTCTTAGAGACTTGCAAAGAATTCCTTGACTCGAGCCGTTAATTTTGCCGTCTCGAGCAAAAAAGCATCATGCCCATGCGGGCTGCTGAGTTCCCAATACTGTCCGTTCTGTACGGTTTCGGCAATTTCTCTGGCTTCGGCGGGTAAGTACAAAATATCCGATGAAATTCCGACGCTTAAAATCGGTACAGCAATCTGCTCGAGTTGAGCAGGGGAGAGGTCAAACCTGTCCATTGCCTTGGTAATGCAGATGTAACTATTGGCATCAAAGCGCTCGAGTAACCGTTCGCCTTGGTGTTCTAAATAGGTTTCCATCGCAAAACGCTTTGCGTCGGTGGGGCTGGGTCTACGTCCTTGGGTTAGCCCAAAAGATTCTGGACTGCGAAAAAACAAGGTGGTGATGGCTCGAGCCAGTGCCAAACCTTGGGGCTGAGCCGTGTATTTGCCGTTCTTATAATCAGGGTCGTTTTGGATTGCCATTCGTGCCAGATGATTAAAAGTAATCCCCCATGCACTATGCCTAGCAGGAGCGCCAATAATTACCCCTGCGCCAATTTCGGGGTATAAACGCAGCCACTCGAGGGCTTGCATTCCGCCCATGCTGCCGCCAATCACAGCTTTGATGTGTTTAACCCCTAGATGCTCGAGTAATGCAGCTTGGACTTTTACCATGTCGCCAATTGTGATGTCTGGGAACTGACTGCCATAAGTGCGGTTGGTACTTGGGTCAAGGCTGGTTGCGCCTGTGCTGCCATAACATCCGCCTAGCACATTGGCGCAAATAATAAAATCAGTTTCGGTGTCAAGCATTGCCCCCGCGCCTAGGGCTTCTGACCACCACGAAGCCACACTGCTCGAGCCAGTCAGGGCATGACAGACCACCACAGCATTGTCTTTATTCTGGTTTAACTGCCCGTAAGTGCTGTATGCCACCCGCACCATTGGCAAAGTACCGCCCATCTCGAGTTGCAAGGGTTCTTGGACAAACAAGGTGGTGTGTCGGACATCCAATTCCGAGGGTTTGGGTTCAGGAAAAAGTACCCGAACCTCAAAATCCCCAAGGCGTTCAATTTCAAAGTTTTGTTCGGGCTTAAAAGATACGGTCATGCGACTTCCAAACCATCAACTAGACAATACTCAATAATGATGGCTTCTATCTCGAGTTGTAAGGCATTCTTGATGACTAGGCTACTTGTCAGGTCAAATTCTCGTTTGAGAATCTCGAGTTGTAAATGCCAAGCTTGTACGTCATGTTGGCAAACAAATTGCCCTCGAGGAAAACGTCGTCTTTGGATTCCAGTGGCATAATGCACCAATGAACGATATGAACCACAAGTTGGACAGTCAAGCATCAAAACCCCTATTCTTAAACAGCCACAACTTCTAAACGAACCGCTTCGAGCGCCTGTGCAATATCTTCTTTAATATCGTCAATATGCTCTAAGCCCACCGAAATACGCACCAATCCGGGGGTCACACCAGCGCTGGCTTGTTCGGCAGCCGTTAATTGGCTGTGGGTGGTGCTGGCTGGGTGAATCACGAGGGTGCGAACATCACCAACGTTAGCCACCAAGCTCGAGAGTTTAACACTGTTGATAAAGGCTTCTCCGGCGGCACGTCCGCCTTTGAGTTCAAAGCACAATACCCCACCAGCCCCGTTGGGTAGGTATTTTTTGGCTCGTTCAAAATGTGGGTGACTTGGTAATCCGGGGTAGGTCACATGGGTGACTTCGGAATGCTGTTCTAGCCACTGGGCAAGCGCTAAAGTGTTTTGGATATGGCGTTCAGCACGTAAAGAAAGTGTCTCGAGACCTTGCAAGAAGTTAAACGAATTTTGCGGACTAATGGCTGCCCCAAGGTCGCGTAAGCCCTCGACTCGAGCGCGAATGGCGAGGGCGATATTGCCAAATGGTCCGCCAGTTCCAAAGACCTCCCAAAAATTCAAGCCGTGATAACCGGCGGCTGGCTCGGTAAACAAGGGGTAGCGCCCGTTGCCCCAATCAAACTTGCCAGAATCTATTAGCAGTCCGCCCATGCTTGTGCCGTGTCCACCAATCCATTTGGTAGCACTGTGAATCACCACATCTGCGCCGTATTCGATGGGCTTAAACAAGTAGCCACCCATGCCAAACGTATTATCCACAATCACGGCTACACCCTTGGCGTGTGCGGCGGCGGCGATGGCTGCAAAATCAGCAATGTTGAGCGCTGGGTTGCCAATCGTCTCGAGGTAGACAGCTTTGGTTTTATCGTCTATCAAAGCACTAAATTCCTCGGCGGTCTCATTAGAAGAAGTGAACTTGACGTTTATCCCAAGGCGCGGCAGGGTTACTTTGAACATATTGTATGAGCCACCGTACAGATTGGGGGTGCTGATGATGTTATCGCCAGCTTGGGCAATCGTGGTAATGGCTGCAAATTCGGCAGCATGACCAGAAGCAAATGCCACCGCCGCCGCGCCACCCTCTAAGGCAGCAATGCGCTGCTCGAGAACATCGGTGGTGGGGTTCATCAAACGGGTATAAATGTTGCCAAAAGCCTGTAAACCAAAGAGTTTAGCGGCATGTTCGGCATTCTGAAAATTATAAGCCGTGGTTTGGTAAATCGGTACAGCGCGTGAACCTGTGGTTGGGTCGGGTTGTTGACCAGCGTGGATTTGTAAGGTTTCAAACTTGGGCATGGGGAAATCTCCTTGGTGAAAGAATTTTTTTGGATTTGCGCTGACTGAATAAAGAAAAAACCCCTCCTTTTCTCGAGAAGGGGTGCAAATATTTGCGACACAAAACCCATTCTCTTATCTCTGCCGCATGGCGGCTGGAATTAGCACCGAAAGGGTTAAATTTGACTTTTTTTACAACACAAATTCACTCACCCTAATCGGTGATTAAACATTCGCATTGTAAAGAGTTGAGTCATTTGTTTCCTAGGTTGCTGCGACGCTCTTTCGTGTTTTGCACGGATTTCGAGCCAGTCTCTTGCGTCGCTCTGGATAAGTGGTATGGCACGCTTTTGAGGCGCACGGGTTCAAAAAACTAAACCTGATAAGAACTGTAAGGTACTCAGGCTAAATTTGTCAAGTGCCAAAAATTATTCGAGTGATTTGCGTTCGCGCCGAGCCTCGCGGCGCACTTTTGGGTCTAAGCCAATCATCAAAAAGAAGTTCTCCAGAGCATTTTCTTTGCCTTTGATGTCTGGATGTGCGTCTTCGGCTGTGCCATTGACAAAGGGTAAAGCGCGGTACAACTCGAGGGCTTTAACCACCACATCTTCAGCCGCGCCCGATTCGGCAAGTTCTGCCAGCGTGCCGTAAATTTCACGCCGACTTTCGGCG
>JANNEE010000540.1:0-2876 GCA_031388325.1 Deinococcales bacterium | reverse complement strand
TTTGTTCACTCGAGATTCACTGGAGGATTTCTAGTGTCGGTGCGTCTGATGGGTGATACTTCACGTTTGGATGCCAGACTTAAACGTCTTGCTAAGCCGCGTTTGCGTCAAGCGGCTCTCGAGATTGCTGAGGCATTGACCAGTAGTTCTATTGCTCGTTTTAATCAGCAACGTGATCCCGAGGGTAAGCCGTGGAAGCCTCTGGCTTTAGCGACAGTACAAGGTGGTTTAACCAGTCGGAGCTTTACTAAAAAAGGGCAGATTCGCAAGCCTGCCGAACGCAAATTATTGCGCCGTAAAATTCTGATTCAGTCGGCGCAGTTGCGTAATAGCATCTCTTCGCGGGTCAAAGGTACAACCATCCATGTTGGTACAAATAAAAAATATGCTCGAGTGCATCAGTTGGGTGGTGAGGCTGGACGTAAAACCGCCAGAGTCCAAGTGCCTGCTCGTCCGTTTTTGGGTATCTCGGATGCTGATCAAACCGTGATTACTCGAGCCGTCGAACGCCATGTCTTGGGGGGTTTGTAATGCTGACTACTTCGCGTGATTATGTTGTGCAGGCACTCGAGTTTATTGGTTTGCCGCGTGGCAAAGTCTCCGAATCGCAAAGAGTTCTTGAGGAATTACCGCGTGCGCCTGTGGCGTATTTGTATTGGTATAACGGGCGGTTAAAACGCGATGGTTCTAAACTTTTGACTCCACAAACCAAAGGGGTAGACCCGTTTGTACAGACCAAAAGAACGTGGGATGGCATGGCGGTTTTGCGGCTCGAGTTGTACTTGCGTTCCTTGGCTGAACTCGAGAAGGCATTGGTGGGCTTGGGTGATTACTTTGTTAATCACAGTCTGACCGTGGATTCAGTGCCGCATAAATTTCCAAATGGAGAGGTGGATTTGTCATGGGTAGATGAGGCTGGCTTGTTGGTTTCGTATAGCGGTGTGACCATAGATTTTCCTGTGGCACTTGGGTTGTATAAGCACTCGTCGTGGACTCCGATTTCAGTTGAACTCGAGTCTTCAGAAATTGGAGGTTTGTAATGTCAGACGAAAAGAACAATGGTCAGTTGCCTGCACCAGCGCCGCATGGGGTAACTGCGCCAAAGCCAGACCCAAAACCCAAAGAAGAATTGCTGCCACTCGAGCAAGTTGCGCTTGGTGCAGATTGGGTGAGCGTGGTTGGCTTAAAAGTCCGTATGGGTTGGGCAACTGGGCAACTCATGACCCAAAAGGCGTTTGATAAAGCCTTGAATTCGTATTTGGCTAGTGCCACCGATGGCACTGAAGGTGGTGAATAATGTCAAGATTAGCTGGTTTAGGTCCGTCAATTTCTGATGGTAATTTGGGTATTCAAGGTGTTGATGGGGCTGGCTCGAGGGTGATCGTTGGGGTTTGTAGTGTTGGTACAGCCAATCAGATTGTGGCATTGGCAGATATTGATGAAATTCGCCCTAAACGCGGTTATGGACCACTGGCGAACCATAGCGCTGACCAATTGGCATTCGGTGGTGGTGTGGTCTACACCATTCGTGCGGCTGGCGATGTGGCTGGTACAATTACCCCAGATATGGCAAATCCTGTTGCGCCTGTCGTTGGCATCACAGGCACAACCCTGATTGCAGCAGCAGTCTTGGTCGAAATCACCAAAGCTGGTGCGTTGGGTGTCGGCAATTTCAAGTACAGTTTAGATGATGGTGATACCTTCTCCGAGCCAATTGCCTTAGCTGCTACCTATGTCATGCCAGATACGGGTATGACCCTCGAGTTTGCCATTGGTGCATATCTGTTGGGTAACGTTTACAAGTTCGCTGTGACTGCCCCTAAAGCCAGTGTCTCAAGCATCCAAGCTGCTATTCGTGCTGCTTTTGCCGATCAGACTCGAATTTACGAGTACATCCATGTGGCTCAACCATCTGATGCTGCGATGTGGACAGCCTTGGCAGCTTTGCGAATCGAAGCCTATACCCAAGGGCGCGATGTGGATTTAAGTGCCGAAACGGTTGCTCCGGGCGCAGATGCCGATGCGTGGGTTGCAGCCCGTCTGCTCGAGAAAGCAGCCTTTCAAGATGTCGGTGTCTACCTGATTGCCCCCCATGCCGAAGTCATAGATACCCTGACTGGTCGTCAAGAAATCCAGTCCCTCGCGGGTCGAATCCTCGGGCGTATCAGTGGCTTACCAGTCCATATCAAAGCGGCTCAAGTGGATTTGGGCGCACTGCCCGGTGTGGTTGTGGTTGCCCCATTTACCATCAACACCGACGGCAAAAAGGTCAGTTCGTACAACAATGGTCATGCCTTGCAACTCGAGAATGCGGGCTTCACCACGGTCATGCGCCATCTTGGTTCAGAAGCCTATTTTGTTTCCGAAGACCGCACGGCTGCGGGTAACACCTCGGATTTTAAGATTATTCCGAATCGCCGTGTGATTCTTAAAGTCAACACACTCTTGCGTCAGGCATGGTTGCCGTTTGTCCAACGGGCAGCCAACCCAGAAGACTTAAACGCCAGTCTTGCCAGCTTGGTCAAGGCGGGTACACGCATCCTGCGTGGTATGCAGACCGATACCGAAATTGTGCGCGGTCAGGTGCAAATCGTTCCTGGACAAGATTTACTGTCTACTAGCAAAATTAAGCTCAAAGTTCGGGTTGTTCCAAACGGTTACACCAAATTTATAGATTGGGATTTGGGCTTAGAAAATCCACTCTCGGCGTAATGTAAGAAAGTTCATTCGCTCTGTCATACAAAAGGAAGGTTAAAAATGGTTAATGGACGCGCATTCGATTGGGAACACCTCACAGTGAAACGCAATGGTGTTACCCTCGCCGAACTTCAAAGTAAAGACTTTGAACGCTCAAGTGGTATCTCTCGTCGGCGTGG
>JANNEE010000295.1:0-2298 GCA_031388325.1 Deinococcales bacterium | reverse complement strand
TGATTCTCCTTATGTGTTTTGAATTTGCCGCCGCAGTTGATTGAGCAATTCTTCGGTCTCGAGTCCGAGGAGTGCGCCTAAACGGGCAGCTTCTTGTAGGTGTGTTTGCAGTTCTTGTTGATGCAGTTGCGGTTGAACATTTGGCTCGAGCGCCACTCTTGAGCCTTTGCCGTGCTGGGTAAAAATAATGCCTTCGCGTTCGAGTTCGAGGTACGCTCGTTTAACCGTAATCACACTGACCCGTAAATCGGCAGCCAATTGGCGAATGGATGGGATTTCTTGTCCGGCTGCCCAATCGCCAACCGCGATGTGTTGCTTTATTTGCTGCATGATTTGCAGGTACATTGGGCGACCATCGGTTTGGGAAATAAGAAAATTACTGTGCATACCAATATACTGAGTATACACAGTTAAAACAGTTTTGTCAACTCCTAAACACGCAGTATTATGGTTTGGTGCTGCTTTCAGTGGACTGGGATTTTTTTTCGGGATGTCTTGAACATGTTTTTGACGCACCTATCTGGGGTTCCAAAGACACAGAATATGACCGCACAGAGGCTTGGTTTGAACGAGCCAAAAAACGCAACGGCAACCTCAGCAGCGATTTTCCACTGCTCGAGGATTGGCGTTGGTTGCTGCAATTCGCGGGTGTAAAAACATTTGCTAGCCTAAGCCATGCCGATGCTTACGACTTACTCGAGCGAACACCATTTTCAAGTGTAACAAACTTAGATTCACACCATGATTTATACAGTTCAAGCGGCGACCCAACGCGGGTTCGGGCTGGCAACTGGGCTGGGCTGGCGCTCGAGCATGGATTAATCCAAAATTACACTTGTGTTTACCCCACTTGGCATGAACAGGTGCGGGTTTGCGAAGGCTATGATTTAGAGCGAACCAAAACCGAACTTGGCTCGAGATTTAGAGCCAACATCAAGCTCGAGCGCACTGCTTTGGCACAACTCGAGCTTAAAAACATCACAGCCATTTTATTGGTGCAATCGCCGGCTTGGACAAACCCAGAACACGACCCAATGTTTTTTGAACTTTGCCAAGCCTTAAACGCCGAGTATCTAACCAAGCCCTTGGAGCGCTGATAACCAAACGGCTTTCTGGCAAACCTCGAGAAAATTCCTCATAGCTCATAGCCTTTAGTTTTTGCTATACCGCCCACCCGGTAACTCGAGAATTATGCCTTTTAAGTGCAGCATCGTTAGGGCAACTGTAGCTCGAGGAGTGATAAATCCAGTCTTCTGGCAGAGTTCATCAAGTAATAATTCGCCGCTTAGGGCTTTATAAATAGTTGCTTCGTCGCCTTCAAGTTCTGGGGCTAAACGGGGCGGCGCGGCTGTCCAACGCAGGTTCTCGAGGACATCAGCCGCCGATTCAATCAGGCATGCACCTTCTTTAATCAGTTTGTGTGGTCCCCGAGACAAAAGGTCGCCGGCTCTACCCGGCACAGCAAAAACTTCGCGCCCCGCCTCGAGTGCAGCCACCGCCGTAATCATTGCGCCACTGTCGGTGTCGCCCTCGACGACCACACTGCCACTGCACAAGCCCGCAATAATTCGGTTGCGTGGTGGAAAATTGTAACTGTTGGGTGGTGTGCCTAGGGCATACGCGGAAATGACCGTCAGACGTTCAGCTAAGGCTTTGTTTTCGGATGGATAAATCGTATCCACGCCGCAACCCAAGACGGCAATACTTGAGCCGCCAGCGTCTACAGCAGCCGTGTGCGCCACCGTGTCAATGCCCCTTGCCAGTCCAGATACCACAGTCACACCCACCAGCGCTAAATCATGAGCCAGTTTTTGTGTGAATGCCTTGGCATAGGTGCTGGCTTTGCGTGTGCCAACCACGCCGATGCTGCGTGGCAGAACACCTGTTAAATTCTCTAAGGTACTCACTTCGCCGCGTACCCACAAGACTGGCGGCGGGTCATAAATGGCTCTTAAACTTTCGGGATACCTCAAGTCGGTTAAACCCAATAAAGTCAAACCCATTTTGTCGGCTCGAGTCAGTTCAGCTTCGGCACGTTGCTTAGTGGTTTCTGAGCCAATACCAGCAATGCTCATCGCATCCAAACCACGCACTTGCCGCAACTCGAGCAGCTTGGCATTTAAGACAGCCTCGGCAGTTCCAAAATGCTCAATTAAAGCCTTGACCCGAACCGAGCCAAGCCCAGAAGTAAAAAAAAGTGATAAACAAGCAAGGAGTTCAGACATACGCCTCTATTTGCTTTTCGTGCCACCACTCGAGTTTTTCGACAATTTCTTGAACCACTTCACGGCGTAAACG
>JANNEE010000479.1:0-4676 GCA_031388325.1 Deinococcales bacterium | reverse complement strand
GCGCCCAAGCCAGCGTGATTTCAATATCTGCCAGTTCTTCGGCGTAGACCACCGCCAATGGCAAATGCTGCACGGGATAACTTTCGTCTTTGCTGTGCGTGGCTAAATCGGCGGGTGCGGTACTGAACCTAGCACCTAGGTGTTGTTGCAGCGACTCGAGATTCATGGTTGATTCTACCTCGAGTCGCCCATCTGTTTTACTTGGCGACTAGCGTATCGCACTGGGCGTTACCGAGCGCCTGCCCAACTTTTAAGCCAAAAACTGCCCCAACATTCGATACCCGCCAAATGGCTTCTTGGACATCACAAGAAAACGGTTTGACATTATTTCCCGCCAGATTTAGGGTGTATTTTTCAGAACGGGTTGCTTCTCGTTCTGCCCCAATCCCCGAACCACTTCTTACATTGGTGAGCGCCCAAACCACAGGAGTCTGAAGGTTGACTCCATTAGAAATCGCACTTCTCGAGTACGTCCAAGTGTTGACCACAAAATCACAACGATTGCCATAAATTGGCTCAGAACGGTACTTGGTTTCACAGACACGGCGCTGCGAGTACGTGCCGTCGCCATTGTCTCGGCGCACACTGCGGCAAGTCTGCCCATCTGCCACTTGCCGAGTAGAGCGTACATCTCGGTACTGACGAACGCTGTACGCCCCAATTGGCACGGATTCACACCAAGCACTGGCTGGGACTGGGGCAAATTTTTCGATTTTGATTTCGCGCTGCCAGGCATGACCCGTGACCGCAACTGTGGCTTCTCGAGTTCGTGTAAACCACCAAATCGAACCAATAATCAGCACCGCCACAATAATCAGCCAAGACCAATTGCCTTGACTGGGGCGGCTGGTCGGTGCATTGCGAATGGCTTTCTCGGCTTGTTGACGTGCCTTTAAGTCGTCTTGAACAAACGACTGCCCATCTCCCCTTGTCTGCTCGCCCATTAAACGCACTTGGGCGGCATCGGTTAATGGCGCAGCGCAATTACGGCAAAAATCGGCTGATTTTGCATTGGGCGATTTACACGCCCCGCAGATAACATCTGCCCCTTCGGTGGCAGCATCCAACACCGCCACCGCCTCAGATTCATCGGGGAAATAACGCCAAGTTGGGTCTTGAGGCGCACCGCATGTTGTGCAATGCCGATGCGTTCGCGCCAGCATTTTTTTATTGCCGCAGTAACGGCAATCCCAAATCATTTCAAAACGTTGTTCTTCTGCCATACCACTCCGTGAGCTTTGAACAGATAAGCGACTCCCCTAATTGGCTGTTTATTGTGGTGGAAGCGGCGGTGGAACTGACCCAAAGACACTGCTCAGTTCGGCTACGCCACTGGCTGCAACCCAACCCGCCATGCCATTTTTCCAGACCAAGGTTTCTCTGGTTAATTGCCCACCGCGAGCCATGTTTGCCAAAGCTGCCGCATCGAATGGTCCTCGTTGTTGACCGCCAACACCCACAAACCAATCTGCTCCGGGAAGTGGTGGCGGGGCGACAGGCGCGGCTTGCGGACGGTTGGCGCTGGCAAGGTTGGCTGCCATTTGCTGCCCGAGCGCCACACCGACACCAGCATCCAAGAAGGCATTGCCACCACCGGGGTTATTGGCACTGGCTTCGATGGCGTTGGCGGCTTGGAATTGGGTGTACTTGCCCAAGTCACCAATCACACCCATCTGTGAGCGCTTATCAATCGCTTTTTCGACCTCTTCGGGCAGGGTGACATTCTCGATTAGCATGGTTTCTAAACCAAGACCGTACTGGTCAAAATCGGCATGCAGTGCTTCTTTTAAGGCATCGCCCATCTGCGGATACTGGGCGGCAAAATCATAAATACTGATGTTTGCCTTACCGACCCAAGCGGCGAATCTCGAGACCATCAAAGCCCGCAATTGCTCGTCCACTTCTTCGATTTCAAAGCGCCCATCTGTACCAACCAACTGCTCGAGCATTTTGCGTGGGTCTACAACCTTAAAGGCATATGAACCAAACGCCCGTAGACGAACTGGACCGAGTTCTGGGTCACGCAGAATAATTGGGTTTGGTGTACCCCATTTTTGCCCTGTAAACACTCGAGTCGAGAAAAAATAAACTTCGGCTTTGAATGGTGAGTTAAAACCATACTTCCAACCCTGTAAAGTGGTCAGAATCGGCAAGTTCTTGGTGGTTAATTCATATGTGCCGGGTCCAAAAGCATCGGCAATCCCCTTATTGGTTTCTGAACTGGCTTGTTGGACTTGACCTTCGTTGACAAAAACCGCCAATTGCCCCGGACGAACCACCAATTTAGCACCCGTTTTAATTTCGTTACCCTGACGTTGAAAGCGGTACACAAGGGTATCGTTGGAATTATCCAACCACTCAATGATGTCAATGAATTGCCCAAGAATTTTCCCAAAAATATCCATAAGTAGCTCCTTTGAATCTCACTCGAGTATAAACCCGATACCACTATATTAAATGTTTTGCGTGACTTGAACGTGACAAGCAAAATGCCACTTGATTTCCAGATATACCGCGAAAAGCTAAAGCATCCGCAAAAGTCGGTCATAATCTGCATGAGTTCCAATCCACCACCAAGTCATGACATCATTTTCAAGTAAACCCACAGCCCGATGACTCAATCCAACTCGAGCCGAATAGGTCAAACTCTTTTCATCCACGCACTTAAAATGCAAACTTGGATGCCGAGGATTCAGACAGAACAACTGGTAAGCGGTTTGCGCTTGTTCTCGAACTTGCACAGGTAATGCTCGGTAGGCTTTCCAAAAATCCGTGGTTGTATCTTCAAGTCATTCGCACTCTATAGGTAGTGTCGTCCCTGCACGTCGTTCAGCCCTGACTTTTTCCGACATTGCCAGTAAAAATGATTCGGAACGCGCAAACGAAGCCTGCCATTTTGCCTCTTCGATTTCCTCGAGTAAGCGCAATGCAATTTCGTGCTGTTGGGCTTCGGGAAGTGTTTGCAGTGAGTCAAAGGCTTGTTGCAAAACTTGGGTCATAAAAAAAGTCTAGCACAGTTACTAGAAACGTTCTAAGAAGGTAGAGCCTCCAAAAGGTCTGAAATTTTTAGGAATTTTTGTCAAATGCGTGAATGGAAAAACAGGGCGAACACGGGGGTTCGCCCCTACCTCACACATCTTTACGCCATTAGCGTAGGGACAGGTGACCATGCCCGTCAGGTGCGCGTTTATGGTCAAGACACCCCTGTGTCTGTCCTGTAACTAACGATGAAATGGCATTCTTTCAGAGGCTCTACTAAGAAGGCTTCGATGGTCTTGCGGTTTTGGCTGTTCAGTCCAAAAACACTGTACACAAGGTCGTTGAGCTTACCCTCGAATTTTACTGCTGGTACAACCCCGCTACCAAACCATCTATCTCAAGCCTGAGCGCCTTAAACTGCTCGAGTTTTTGCACCACCACTTGTTCTTGGGTTTCCAGTGCATCCAATGCCGCCACCGCATCGGCGGGGGTGCTTGGTAGCTCGAGTCCACGGGCTTCAAGGCTGGCAACTGTATCCGAGCCGCAGAGCTTAAATTGTCGCTCGAGCCAAAGCAGGGCGCGTTCTGGGGTTTGGGGCGCAAACTCGAGAACAATATCGTTGCGTCCACGAATTAAAGTCTGTCCACGCACTCGAGCATCGGATACTTTTGCGCCTGAATCCAGTATTTGCATTCCCCAAAGCATTTTGGCTCGAGCCAGTGGCACTTTTTGAATACCGAGTGGCAAATGTGCGGGTGCATGACAAGTACCCTGTGCGGTGCGAATGACCCAACCCAAGCGCCGTAACCCAAAGAACTCGAGTCCAAGGGAATTGAGTTTTTGTACCAGTGCAATAATCGGTTGTTGTTGCTCGAGGCTAATGTCTGGAATGGGAATGGGTTTGTAGTCGTCTGGATAAAGATTAGTTCGGTCACGACGATTGGCTTTTAGATAATCAGAAATATAGGTTGAATTGAGAATGCCTTGTAAGAATTCTAGGCTAAAATTTACGGAACGCTGCTCGAGAATGCCTCTGTCTTGCTTATTCACAGAATCATTGATAGGGCGATTCTCGACACCTTTTAGGGCAATCCACGGCATAAGATGATGAATACTGTGATTGGTGTATAGCCAGCCTAATTCTTGACTTCCTTTGTCTAAAACAGCGTTGGCTTGGTTTGCGTCATTGCTCGAGACGACCATCGAAACCCCAATTTTTTGGTTCTTAAACAATTCTGGAAACCTTGCACGGCGAATTCTTTCTGGCGCTCGTAAACCAGAGCCGTACTCGAGAAAACGCATTGAAATAAGCTCAAATGGTTGTACGTCACTGGCTTCTATATAAGCAGCAGGATGTTGATTATCTTTTTCTGGCGAAATTAAATCATCTTTTTTGAACTCGTTTGGAAATTTGATTTCATGAGACTGCAACTCCATCCCCGCACTGATAAAGCAAATCTCCTCGAGCCTGTGCATTCCTTCTAATTTCTCTTGGGCTTTACTCTGTCGCCAGACCTGTATACCAGTTTCGGTTTGCTGGGCTGTTTCTTCTTTGCTTAAAACACTTTCTAGGCTTTTGGCATCGGCGGCGGGCTGGGTAAACCAACGGCGCAGGGTTTGGGTTTTGGGGTCTGGGGGCGTGTTCTGGACAAAAAAGACGGTATTTTCGACCACCGCATCTTCAAATAATTTTACGC
>JANNEE010000475.1:0-8940 GCA_031388325.1 Deinococcales bacterium | reverse complement strand
GGGGGCAGTTTTAGCGACTCTGCGTAAAACAGTTTTGACCCGCAGCAGCACTTCTCGAGGACTAAACGGCTTAATGATGTAATCGTCCGCCCCAAATTCTAAGCCCAGCAAGCGGTCTATTTCTTCGACTTTGGCACTGAGAATAAGAACAGGAATATCGGATTCTTGGCGAATGGTTTTGAGTACCTCGAGACCATCTGGGGCGGGAATCATGATGTCTAATAAAATCAGTTGCGGACGGGCTGCCCGCCAAAGCTCGAGCGCTCGCTTACCAGAACTCGCCCGTTCGGTACGGTAGCCAGCCGTTTGCAAACCACGCTCGAGCAGGTCGGCAATACGCGGTTCGTCTTCGACAATTAAAATCAGTTCTGATGTGTTCAAGCGGACATCACACCTTAGTTTATCACGCGCTCGAAAAACCAAATACCGCCCATAAAGACAGCGCTCAGGGTTGCCAGTAATGAAGCAGTTTTTACACTGCGCCCACCGAACATTTTTTGCAGTAAAGTAAGTCCGACAATAGCCAGCCCTGCCACACCAACTTGGGCAATTTCAATGCCTAAGTTAAAACCCAGTAAGGTTGCGCCTTGCTGGGTTGGATTGATGCCCAGTGATGCTAGTGCGCCGCCCAAACCAAGCCCATGAATTAACGAGCAACCAAATACCAAACCGTACCGCAGTTCTCGAGTCGTTGGTGTTGTACTCGAGCGGGTTAAGTCATACAAGGCGAGTCCAATGATGGTTGCGGCAATGGCTGGTTCGACAATGTTTTCTGAGAAAGTGATACCACTGTAGACCACAGTCATCAGACTAATCGCATGACCAACTGTAAAAATACTCAGGGCGGTCAAAATTTGTTTCCAACCCCAACCGGCTGCAATGACCACCAGCAAAAACAAAAGATGATCCAGTCCACCAAGTACATGTTCAATGCCGTGTTGTAAAAACGAGATAAAGACATTCAGGGCTGGCTCGTACAGTTTTGCTTGTGGATGCTCTGGGGTCAGCATCAGCAGTTGTTCGTCTTTGAGGTTTTTGGTGATGGTTAGTCCTAAAGATTGCTCATTGGTGTTTTTGCCCCATAATTTAGCTTCAAATGACAATGGTTTATTCTGGTCAGTAAGCGCAAACCGACCCATGACAATCAATTGATCGGCGGGTTGACCTTCTTTTGAATCTTCTGGCGAAAGGATCAATATCAGTCCCTCGAGTGGACGAGCGCCATCTGAATCACTTAAGTGCAAACCCGCTTGAATTTGCTGCTTGATGCTTTTGCTATGAACATCAAGTTCTCGAGCCGATAACAAACCATCGCTGTCATCATCCACCTTCTCGAGTGATGATGTGGGAATCGAAACCAGTAAGTACGCACCTGTACCCGAGATGTTCAATGTGCCTTTTTGGGCGACCATCAAATGCGCCAAAGCCGTGTTGAATAGCCCTGCTATTAAAAGCAGGGCAAGTAATGCCGTTTTCATGCGTTACCGCCCCGGAGGTGGTGCTTGGGTACTCGAGACGGCAACTTTGCCTTTAACGCAACGCTGCAAGAATGGGTAGGTATCGGTGGCGTAGTAATGGTATGTGCCATTGGGGAATTCTGGGGTTACGCCCGTCCGTCCGTTGCATTCATCAAGTTCGCTTAGACCCGCCACGTACTCCCAATCGTTCTTAAATGTACCCATTGCGTATAAGCTGGTGGCGGGACGGTTGGCATCGGGTGTGGCTTTGGTGCGGTAACTGCCCGTCATGACTTTAATGGCAGATGTGGCATCGGTGGCAGTCGTGTACCCATAACGCGCATAAATCGGGAAGCCATCGGCAGCCCAACCAACCAGCGTCATGGCTTGACCTTTGCCCAGTTTGGTTAAATAACCTTCTGGCATCCCGTGATAATGGTATTCACCGCTTGGTTGAACATGCGCCGTATTGCTGTCTGTGCCAAAGTTAAAAGCTGTTCCACCAAGGGCTTCCATTCGCCATTGTCCAACATTGCCATTTAGGGTGCAGTTACTACCGCTATCGTTACAACTCCCACCCGTATCTGGATCGAGTTTGACACCGTTTAAGATATAACCCACTGCTCCTCGAGGACCGCCTAAGGTGGTAGACGTGCTGGTTTTCTCTGGCGCTAAGGTGTAAGTCGCCGTTACATTCTGTGCCGATATTCTATTGGGATTGTTGGCATTGGGGAATGTGCCAACGGCATGATCCGGAATTCCATTGGCGGTCAATACCCTTGAAGTTGCTGTACAAGACCATTTGACGGTACTGGTGGCATTGACCGAAGCGCTGTTATTAAAAACGCTTTGGGTATAGTCACATAATACGCCTGCCATTCCAGTAGTTGCTGTTGTTGCCGTCCCTGCTGGCGTACAAGCGATTAACGCCAGCGCTGCCATTCCACCTAATTTATAGAACCGATTCATAAAACCTCCTGCCTTCAGGCTGAATATCCTTTAGGTATGAAGACAATACAAAGACATGTGTGCAAGTACGCCTAAAGAAATATGCAAATTCAAAGGAGAAATCATCTTTTTAGTAGCTCGAGAAAATTTGGCGGTACAGCATCGGCTAACCAAACACCGTTTTCTGAGCAGTAAAACGAATACCCCATTTCGTGCATCTCGAGGGCATGAACTTTAAGAAGGATAGCTTTCCCATGACGATTACCTACTTTAAGCGCGGTTTGCGTATCAATGGATAAATGCACCTGATGGCGTTTCATTTTGTTTAAGCCAGTCTCGAGAATTGCGGTTAAAGACTGCTCCGTTGTGCCGTGAAACAAAAATTCTGGCGGCTCGAGAGAAGTTAAACCAAGCTCCACAGTCACACTATGCCCTTGACTGGCACGAATGTTTTGCTTTGTTTCATCAAAAGCAAAGCGCTGTTTATCATTTTTTAATACCACTTCCTCGAGTTCGGCACGAGTTAGGCTAAAGCCTTTATGATTAAAGGCTTCTAGCAGCGCATCCACCGATACCCAACCACTGAGTGATAATTGCAAGCCAAGTCTTTGAGGGTTATGACGCAGGGCTTTAGACATGGTTTTACTGATTTGTACAAGACGATTATTTTCCATCTGTTTATTTTGGTGCTTCTCGAGCCAAATAGCCACAGTGTTCTGGCTTAAGCGCAAAGACCGATACCAAACCTGCATAATTGTACTAGACTCGAGTCTCATGTCCATCGAACTCTTGGTTTTAGGTCAATCTGGCAACGACAACGCCGCTTTGGTGCGAATTGATACAGGGCAGGCGATTCACCGTTTACTCTTTGACTGCGGACAAGATGTTCTAAACTCTCTCGAGTACAACGAAATTTTGTCAATAGACCATCTGTTCTTCTCGCATTTGCACATGGATCATATTGCGGGTTTCGATGCGTTTTTTCGTGGCTTGTACGCCCGTACCCATAAACCCAATTCAATTTGGGGTCCAGACCAAACGGCTCGGATTTTACAGCACCGTTTTTGTGGCACACTCTGGAATTTGCACGAGGGTATGAACGCCACATGGTTGGTGCATGACATTTGTGATGAACAGATTCGCACCTACCGATACGAATTAGCCGATGCCTTTGAAAATGCCTACTTAGAACCCAAAAAACCACGTTCCAAATATATTCTCGAGCATCCAGATTACAGTGTAGAAGTGATTATTCTTGACCATAAAACCCCAAGTTTGGCTTATATTATCAGGGAGTCAGACCGAATCAATCTCGAGCCAGAAAAACTCAAAGCCCTTGGTTTAGAAGCTGGTGCATGGGTACGAGACCTCAAAAATTTGGAACTCCAAAAAGAAACGTTGAACATTAACGGCAAAATCTATCCACTCGAAGCGCTGCGTTCCGAACTTCTGACCCATACCAAAGGCGATGCGGTGGCGTACTGCACCGATTTTATCCTCAACCAAGAAACGGCGCAAAAACTTATCCCAGCCCTGCAAGGTGTGCGGGTACTGCTCTGCGAAAGTCAGTATTTACACACCGACCTCGAGATGGCAGAGAAAAACTTTCACATGACCAATAAACAAGTGGCAGAACTGGCAGCTTTGGCAGGGGTGCAGGAGCTACGGCTTTTTCATGTTTCTGACAGGTATTCGGCACTCGAGCGCCAGATTTTACTCGAGGAAGCCCGAGCGATTTTTGCCAATACGCACTATCCAAGCCACTGGGTATGAGCTTGCCGCAAGTTACTGGGTATGAGTGACGCTCATCAAATACTTGAGTAAACTAAGGGCGTGAGTTTACGAGTTACCCCTGTCACCAATCCCCTCGAGTGGGATGCCTTGGTTCAAACCTTTACTTATCATAGTGCGCTGCAAGGCTGGGGCTTTGGCGAAGCACGGCGGGTCACGGCTTGGACTCCACACCGCTTAAAACTCGAGCGGGACGGGGTGGTTTTTGCGGCTGCCCAAGTGCTGCGGCGTTCACAATACGGCTTGGGGTATTTGTACTGCCCAAGGGGACCTGCGCTAAATAGTCTGGGCGATTTGCAGGATGTGGCAACTGCCTTAAAGTCTTGGGCAAAAATGACCGATGTCAGCCTCAAAATTGAGCCATGTGTACCAATTCCGTCTAACGGCGACCCGAGCATCATGCCCGAAAAAATTGGAGTTTGGACGCTTGCTGAAACGATTCAACCCGCCCACACGGTTTTAATCAGTCTCGAGGAAAGCGAAGATGTGCGCCTTGCCGCCATGCACCAAATGGCAAAACGCAACACCAAACAAAGCCTCAAAGAAGGTGTGACTGCCGAAACCGATGATGACTTCGAGGCATTCTGGGAACTTTTTAGCGAGACCAATACGCGCTCTAAGTTATTGCAACGCTCAAAAACCTATTACCAAGCGATGTTCAAGGAGTGCGGTAAGTACGGTGGTGAAGCCAGAATCATCAATGCACGTTGGGATGGTAAAGCATTGGCGACTTGCTTTGTGATTGGACTGGGCAACGAACTGTGTTACCTCTATGGCGGGAGCATCCGCGCCGAACGTGAAGAAGGACAACGTGACCCGAAAGCCCCAAATGGCGCGTATTGGGGCATGATTCGGTTTGGGCTGTCTCGAGCCTACAAGACTTTGGATTTATACGGCATCCCGAAACGCATAGACGAAAGCACAAGCGAGAAAATCAGCAATGGAGTCTACGAATTTAAGATGCGGCTTGGTGGGCAAATGGCGTATTTTCCAGCCTATGAAATTGCCCTTAATCCACTCTCGAGTGCGGTCAATACTGCCCTGCGCTGGCGGCGAAAAGCCATGAATCGTAAAGCTCGAGGGAACGAAAATGATGTCTTGTAAAATAGTCTAACTCGGTCTTTTAAGCACGGGTTAAAAGTTTTGACGTGTACTTAAGTACCTCCCCGAAATGGTTTAGGTGTTTTTCCTAAAACATTTTGCGACTAAAAGCGTATCTACCGCCGAAATGAGCGCGAGTAGCCCGACAGGTGCTATCTTACGAGCAAGAAAAGACTTGCCGCTTTTTGAAAAATCTAAAATGCAGGCGGTAGATACTTAGAAGGGTTATTTACTTTCGCCTAGCCCTTAAACCGCCCCATCAGTTGTTGCAAGCCACGTCCTTTGCTGCCGCGCATCAGTTTCATCATGTCTTTCATTTGGTCATACATTTTGACCAAACGGTTCAGTTCCTGCACCGTGTTGCCGCTTCCTACCGCGATGCGTTTTCGGCGTTGCCCGTCTATCAGTTTGGGATTACGGCGTTCTTTTAAGGTCATGCTTTGAATCATGGCTTCGATGCGCTTAAATTGTTTTTCGTCTACGTTTAAGTCATTAGGCAGCATTCGGCTCATACCGGGAATCATTTTCACCAAATCGCCAATCGGACCCATTTTCTGAATACTTTTTAATTGCTCAAGCAGGTCTTCAAAGTCAAATTCATTGGGCTTTTTTGGGGCAAAGGACTGAATATCGGCTTGTTGGGCGCGTTCAATCAGGGTCAGGACATCGCCCATGCCAAGGATTCGCTGGGCAACCCGTTCTGGGTAAAATGGCTCGAGTCCACCGATTTTTTCAGACACACCGGCAAACATAATCGGTTTGCCTGTCACGCTTCTTGCCGATAATGCCGCACCGCCACGAGCATCACCATCGAGCTTGGTCATGATTAAACCCGAAACGCCAATTCGCGCATCGAAAGCCGATGAAACATTCAATGCCTCTTGTCCAGTCATGGCATCCACGACTAAAAAAGTTTCCGATGGGCTTAACTGGGTTTTTAAGTCTGCTAGAGCGTCCATTAGCCCTTCGTCTATTTGCAAACGCCCGGCGGTGTCGACAATCACCAAATCATGGAAATTGGTTCTTAGGTATTCTTCCAGTCTGGCTTTGGTGCTGCTGGGTGATTCGTTGTCTTGCACCTCGAGAACTGGCACGCCAACTTGTTGACCTAAGACTTTGAGTTGGTCTCGAGCCGCAGGGCGTTGGGTGTCGGCTGCCACAAGTAAGGGTCGGCGACCCTTAGATTTATAAAACGAAGCCAATTTACCCGTGGTGGTGGTCTTACCCGCACCTTGCAAACCGACCATAAACCAGACGTTGCCTTCGGTTTTTAAGAGCGGCTGGCTGGCATCACCGCCAAGCATTTCTCTAAGTTCGTCATAGACAATTTTAATCACTTGCTGACCGGGCGTTAGGCTGGTCAGGACTTCTTGTCCAACGGCTTTTTCCTGGACTCGAGCCACAAAGTCTTTGGCAACCGTAAAATTGACATCGGCTTCGAGCAGTGCCACACGAACTTCACGCAGGGCGGTTTTCACGTCCGCATCGGTCAGTTTGCCACGTTGACGCAATTTATCAAAAATATCTTGGAGTTTATTTCCGAGGGTTTCAAACATACGCCATTGTATAGGCAAACGGCTCAGGTGAGAAGCCAAATTTTTAAGCTGATTCTTGCAGTGCTTTTAACCAAAGCGGGTATTCGGCTCGAGTTATGCCGTTTCTAAAACGCTCTAAGTGCCTATGGCTGTACTCTATAAAGTCAAATTCAAGGCTCGAGATACCACTTTGCAAATACCCCCAAAAAGCCTCTCGAGCATCCGACACCAGACGCATCAGTTGCACTTGGGCAAGTAAAATAGAGTTTGTTTGCCCATCGTAAAGGCTAATCAGATTTTGCAGTTCAAGTTCGTTTAACTCGAGGTTCGCCGCCAAGTTGCCAAGGTCAAAGGCTTGGTTTCCATTACCAGCGTATTCCCAATCCACAATCCAGAGTTGGTTGGTGACTAAAATATTGGCGGGCAGTAAATCGTTATGGCACGGCACAATAACCGCATGAGGCTCGAGAATCGCTTCGAGTTGCTGTAACTGCTTGAGAATTTGGGTCGTATCTTTTGGAAATTCGACGTGGTGTTCAAGCGCTAATTGATGGTAATTTCGGATGGTTTCAAAGGCGCTAAAAGACTTAGGGAAGGCTGGGGCAGCATGGATTTTTTTTAAGGCTCTCAGGATTGCTTCAAGCTGCATTTTGGCTCTGGGGATGGTCAGTGTTTCGGCATTCTCGAGATAGCGGGTAAAAAGCGCCCCATGAATTTGTAAGTACGCCACGGGCTGAGCGCCGATGCCAACCGAGTAAGCACTGCTACTGCATTCAAATTCGCATTTTCGGTCTATCCCCAAAAGCTCGGTGCGTTCGCCCGGAACACGCAACATGTATGTGCCGGATGCGGCTTCTAGTTTGTAATTGCGGTTGGTGATGCCACCGGGGATGGCTTCTAGGCTAAGGATTTTGCCCACCAGCAATTGCACATCCTTGGTTAGTTCTCGGGTCAATTGGTTCACAGTGTCTGGTAGTTTAGCCTGTTATGCTTATTTATGCTGAAAATTTTAGAAGCAAAACAATCTTGGGATGTGATTGTTCTCGGTGGTGGCACGGCTGGGGCAATTGCTGCCATTAAAGCGGCTCGAGTCGGCGCTAAAACGCTGGTGGTCGAAGCCCTAGGAAGCCTTGGCGGAACGGGAACAAATGCCCAAGTGACCCCCTTAATGCGAAACGTCTCGAGTGGCATTAACCTCAATCAAGGGCTGACCAACGAGCTTAAGACACGGCTGTTTGCCCAAGGCGATGGCGCGACCGATATGCACAACAACGACAACTGGTTTAACCCCGAAGGCATGAAATATGTTCTCGAGCGAATGCTGGTCGAGTCTGGTGGGGATATTTTGTACCACACCCATTTTGTTGCCCCTGAACTCGAGCAGCAGCGTGTTACAAGTGTGGTTGTGCATAATAAAGACGGTTTGGTGCGCTTAAAAGCCAAAGCCTTTATAGATGCGACGGGCGATGCCGATTTAAGTGTTCGGGCAGGCGCACCTTTTCAAGCTGGCGAAGCCGAAACGGGCTTACATCAAGCCATGAGCCTGCGCTTTATTCTGGGTGGGGTTGACCGCCAAAAACTCTGTGCATTCTTGGCTAGGCATGGGCAGGAACAAGAATCCGAGCAGTTTATGCACTTTTGGATGGTTTGGGGTAAAAACGCCAGTCTTGAACCGATTTTTAAGCAAGCTGTCGAGCAAGGTGTCCTCGAGGAACGCGACGGTGATTACTTTCAGGGATTTAGTATTCCTGGAATGCCGAACTGTATTTCTTTTAATAATCCACGCCTCGCCGAAGACATCAACGACGGCGCAGATGCTTGGACATTATCCAGAGCGCAAATAGATGGCAAGCACGCGATTAACCGCCTTGTTAAATTCTTACGCAACACCTTTGAAGGTTGTGAGAACAGTTTTGTCTCGAGTTACGCTGCCATTCCCGGTGTGCGTGAAACCAGACGAATCGAAGGCGAATATATGCTGACCTTAGACGACATTCTCGAGTGCCGCACCTTTGAAGATGCGATTTGCCGCAATCATTACCCTGTAGATATTCACACCCCACGCGGACAAAAGCTCTATCACGAACGGTCTGGCGATTTACCGTACT
>JANNEE010000368.1:0-2676 GCA_031388325.1 Deinococcales bacterium | reverse complement strand
TTGGCACGGAACATCTCGAGGACAAAGTGGCGGTTTTAACGGCGCTTGTGCCGCGTGTAGAACGATTGGAAGCCTTGGGTGGAAGTCTGAGCAAAATTGCCGAGGGCGAACCGTTTACCGAAACTGCTTGGAGTGAACTCGAGCGATTAAGCGCCGAGTTACCACTTTTAGAACGCAGTCAAAAACAATTAAATGAACTTGAACGCCGACGCGCCGAACTTGGAACTGTAGATAATCGGCTCAAAGAAGCCCAGACCGCGCTACTCGAGCAACAACAAGCCCTTGAAGGTGTGCAGCAAAGACAAATCGAGGATACCAATACCCTAGAAATGGCTCGAGAAGCTGCCCTGCAAATCCCCGTCATAGAAGAAGAACTGCGTGGACTCGAGGCGCTAAAACCCAAATTAAAACGCTTAAGCGAACTTGGTGGGCAGCTTGAGGACGCTACGCCCAATGCACCAAGTTTTAGTGAACAGGCTTGGACAAGAATCGTGACTGTTCAGAACGAGTTAAAAACCCATGCCCGAATAATAAAACAAATTGGCAACACCAAAACCGAACTCGAGACGGCAAGGGATACCCTGCTGCAATGGGAAGCCCAACTTGAAGAAACAAAAACCATGCAAAACACGGTTCTGAGCGATGGGAAAATCGCGGCAGCCACTCAAAAAGAACTCGAGGCAAAACTCGAAGCCGCAAAACGTGAGAATATCGCGGCTGAATTGGTACGAGACTTGAATATCGGAGACCCTTGCCCTGTCTGCGGTGAGCCACTCAAAACCCTGCCAGATTTTAATGCCAATGTGCCAACGTCCGAAAAAGCCCTGCAAGCGGGATTACTCGAGGTCAGCCGTTTACGTGATGAATTCACTCGCTTAAAAGAAGCGGCTAAAAACCATGAGCAAAATAAAACTCGTGCCAGTCAAGAAGTGACTCGAGTTGAAAAAACCTTGCGTGAGACAAACACAGAACTTGAACAATTGCTGCAAGGCTGGCAAGATGTGCTGATCGATTCCACCGACCCCAAAAGCGCCTTACAAACGGCTCGAGCCGAGCTACTTTCTGGTTTAGCCAACGAATTAAGCCACATTTCAGACTTTGAAAACCGTGTTAAGCAGTTACAGCAAGACAAAACCAAATTGCAACAAGCCGAGAAAATTGCCTCTGAGCAACAGAGTAAAACCAAGGCACAGCTTGCCAGCCAAGAAAGCCGTCTCGAGGCAGCCGAATCGCTTTTAGAAAGCCGTCAGGCAGAACAAAAAAATGCCTTGCAAGAAAGCCTTCGGCTTGAGCAGCAACGCCTAGAAATCGAAAGCGAAGGCAAAACCTTGGTGCTTAAACTCGAGGCTCGGCTGGGCGCACACAGCAACGCCAACACTGCCTTACAAGCCGCTAAACAAAAACTGCTTGGGGCTTTTGCTTATGAATTACGGCAAGCTGGCGCAAATGAAAATCTCAAAACCGAGATTGAAAACCTCAAAACTCAGCGTCAGCAACTCGAGCAGAATGAACGCCAAGCCAGAGAAACATACACAAACGCCAAAACCCAGACTGCCAGCCTAAAAAGTGCCTTGGAAGCCACACGCAACAACTTAAATACCGCCCAGCAAGAAGCCATGCAAGCCCAAGAAACCACCCAAGCCAAACTCGCCGAATTAGGGTTTTTGGATAGCCAAACCGCGCTAAGCCAAAGCCTACCCGAAGCTGAAATTTCGGCACTCGAGGAAGGCATTCAAAAACACCTGCAAAATCAATTGTTGGTGCAACAACGCCAAAATCAAATTGCTGAAGAACTGGGCGGCAGAAAACTCGAGACACCACCAGAAGAACTCGAGGCGCAACAGCAAAATTTAGAACAACAAAACCAAACCTTGCGCCGCACACTTGGGCAACTCGAAGCCGAAAAAACCCAGTTACAGCAACAAATTAAACAAGCTAAAGATTTGCGTCGCGAACAAAACGGGCTAGAAAAACGCTTTGACACGTATGCTGCTCTTGCCCTAGATATGAAAGGCAATGAATTCCAAGATTATTTACTGGCAGGAGTCCAACAACAACTGCTGCAACGTGCCACCAAAACTTTGCAGGGTATCACTCGAGAACGCTACACTTTAGAACTGATAGACGCAGAATTTCATGTCAGGGATGCTTGGAACGGCTTAGAATCAAGGGGTGTAAAGACCCTTTCGGGTGGCGAAAGTTTTATTGCTTCGCTTGCCTTGGCTTTATCCCTGTCTGATTATCTGGCTGGAAGCCAAGCCCTTGGCGCACTTTTTTTAGATGAGGGCTTTGGCACACTCGACGCAGATGCCTTGGAAATGGTCGCCAACACTTTGGAGAACCTACAAACCCAAGGGCGCATGGTGGGCGTAATCACCCACGTCCCAGCCCTCGCAGACCGCTTACCAATCCGTTTAGTGATTGAAAAAGCCCAAGATACCAGCCGTGTGCATTGGGATATGTAAATTATCTCGAGAAATCCCAAGAGACCAGTTTGCCATTCTTATACGGCATCACCCCAGAAAACGGGCTTGTGTTATCATCAAAAACCAGTGGTAAAAAATGCTTATCGCCCTCCCAAAGCGGATAATCCCCAGCCAGTAACTTAGAAATTTCGACCCATTCAAGCGTTCCCTCGAGATTTTCATAGGTGATTTGCCCAGAAAAACCACGCGC
>JANNEE010000357.1:0-1681 GCA_031388325.1 Deinococcales bacterium | reverse complement strand
CGCATCATTCTGACGGAGAAGTACGATCGTGTGTTCATTCACATGGCGCCCGTCTGGTACGTGCTCGGGTTCTGGCTTTGGTCCATCCGACGTATTCCCACGTACCTCTGGTACACGCACTACAAGATGCAACTCGGTGTGCGTCTCTTTGGCTGTTCGGCACAAGGTTTTTTTCTTTGAGAAACCATGTAAAAATCAGCCTCGTGATAAAGCGAATTAGGCTTTTTTGTCGCTCAATATGGCTTGCATCCTTATTTTTTTCGTTAGGGAAGGCAACACCTTTGTGTTCAAGCGCCCAGTAAAACCAGTCCGATAATTCTTTGTAAAAACGGTTATTCAGTGCCGAAATATCCAGCACTTTAGCCCACATCCGCTCGAGTTCAACAAAGGCAGTAATCACTTTGCCGCTTAGTAAAGTTAGTAAGTGCAAATCGGTCAGAATATCCAAATGGGCGCGGTGTGGTTTTTGCAGGTCAATGTCTTTAATTAAGGTCACTTTCTCGAGAACATCTTTGTCCGAGTCGCGTTTATGTACGCGCCGCCGAATCACGGCAATACTCAGGTGCTGTTGGTGCTTAAAAAGAATAAAAACTGGAATCCCAAAGGCTTTATTGAAACCCCGGGCAAGCTCGGCTAGTTTGCTGCGGCTGTAGCTGGCTTCTTTTAACTCGAGGGCTAAGAAGACATAACTTTCGATATTGGCGTTGTCGAACACCCCCGAAGCAAATAATTTGTTTTGTCCGTGGCTGCGTATTTCTTGGCTGGTCAGTTGGAATAAGCCTTTTAAGTCGGTAATCTCTGGTTGGTACGCTTCGAGCAGGGTTGTATTTTCGATGTCTGCAAAGCCATCCAGTTGTAGTGTGCGGCTGCTTTCGTATCCAAGGGTGGACAGCAAGGCGGTGGCTGCCTCGCGTAAGCCTCGGGTGGCAAAATTCTTTAAGGCAATCAGAATTTCTTGGTGAATCATGGCAATAGCTCCAAGAACCCAAGGTTTTTGGGTTTGAATAACGAAAAATGGCGTTGGTCTATGGTCAGAATTCGGTTGATATTTAGGCGCTCGGCAACAGCAACTACAGCCGCATCTACTAAACCAACTTTGGCATCGGCATATTGGTTCATGATTTCGTTGGCTCGCTGTAGGTCTAATAAGTCAAGTTCTTGATACTCGAATTCTTTGGTTAATAAGCTCGCCATAAAGTAACGCATTGCACCTCTGGGCAGCCTATGAGACAAGTAATCAATTTCGGGCAAAATCAAGGATGGAACAATTAAACGTTCATCTAGGCTTTCGAGGGTTGCTTGGTGTTTTGGATGGCTTTGATCCAACAAGACCAATATGCCACCAGTATCAGCGATGATTGCCATTACTATTCCATAATAGGTCTTCATGCTGGTCAATCCAGCTTGGGTCGTCACTTTTGACGCTACCAACAAAACTTGGAATTGCAAAACCCTTGGCATTACGTCGTGGTTGTTGTTCTAAAAAAGATTGAATGGCTTGCTCGAGCAAGGCTACTTCCGAAACACCGCGAGCTAAAGCGGCGGCTTCAAGTCGTTTTTCGAGATGTTCTGGTAGTGTCATGCTTTAGCTTACATTATTCTGGCTGCTCGAGAATCGCTAACCATGTAATCAGTTCAAATTGGCTGTCTTCAGTCACTTGTTCTTCTATTTTGGGAATAA
>JANNEE010000280.1:0-6587 GCA_031388325.1 Deinococcales bacterium | reverse complement strand
GTGGGGTAAAACGTTGCACCGCCAAGTCCAAACTGACCGCCACTATGGCGAGTTCGGCACTGGCTTGAAAATTGGTCAAGACGGTATTTAAGCGCCCCAATTCGCTGTTGCGGGCGGTCAGTTCTTCGTTTAAGGTCTGCATTTCTTCGTTGGTGGACTCGAGTTCTTCTTTGGCAGTCTCGAGTTCTTCGTTGAGGCTTTGTAGTTCTTCGCTCGAGGACTGCATTTCGGCATTGGTGGCTTGCAATTGTTCGCTTTCGTCTTCGTTTTGCCTCTGGATAAAACGCAGGTATTCGCGTGAATCTAAGAGTTCTCGGTTTAAGTCTTCGATTTGGCGGCTTTGGGTTGGCGGCTGGGGGTCGGTTTGCGGTATTTCTGGCAAGGCTGGCAAAACCTCGAACAGCACCAACAGACAACCGGGTTGTTTTAGCGGCTGTACCTCGAGATTGATATTGCAGAGTTGCCCATTGTAAGGATAGCTGATGTTTTCGTGGCGCACGACCCGATTTTCTTGGCGGGCTTGTTCGGTCAAACGGCGCAACGGCAGCATCAAGCCTTCTCGAGCCATCTTTAAGAGGTTAAAAGTGGCTTTGCCGCTTGGGGCTTCTAAGAATTGACTGGTCGAGCCACGAAACTGCACCACTTCGAGCGCATCATTGACCACGACACTGCTTGGGGCATAGCGCAAAAGTAGTAATCGGTCCACTTCGCGCCCTGTTTGTAGGTTGGTGGTGCTAACCGCTAAAGCGCTGGGTTCTTGTTTACTAGACAGCACTTTGGCTGGTCGCGCCTCGAATTTTGGAATTCGGCTGTTGACCGAGCGCTTGGTGTAAAACCGACAGCGGGTATCCAAGACCGTAAATAAATCGGCAAAGCGCCCGACGGTTTCCGAAGCACCAAGCAACAGCACCCCCTGCGGCTTTAGGGCATAATGAAAAATTGGAATCACACGGCTTTGTAAGGCTGGCTCGAAGTAAATTAGCAGGTTGCGGCAACTGACCAAATCCATGCGTGAAAAAGGCGGGTCGGCAAAGATATTTTGTCTCGAGAATATAACCCGACTACGCACCGCTTCGCTGATGCGCCAACCGTCTTTTTCTTGGCTAAAAAAACGTTTTAGGCGTTCTGGCGAAACATTTTCCAGACTGGTGTTCGAGTACCAACCCGCTCGGGCTTTCTCGAGCATTGGGGCGTTTAAGTCGGTGGCAAAAATTTGCAAAGGCAGATTGATTTTATGTTGGGCTGTAAATTCTAAAAATGCCATGCCCAACGAATAGGCTTCTTGTCCAGTCGAACAGCCACTGACCCAGATTCGCAGCACATCGTCGGTGGCTCGGTCTTTAATCAGTTCGGGAAAAACTTTTTTTTGTAAGCACTCAAAAACGTGTGCATCGCGGAAAAAACTGGTCACACCAATCAATAAATCTTGGTACAGCAACTCGAGCGCCACTGGTTGGTCGCGCAGGTATTGGGCGTAATTTTTGGTCGAGGTCATCGAGTCAAGCAGCATCCGCCGTGCAATCCGCCGCCGAATAGTGGTCGAGCGGTACAAGGAAAAATCCACGCCTCGGGCATCGTGCAGCAGATGAAAAATACCTTCAAAGCTGTCTTCGTTAGCTGGTTTGGTGCTGGCTCGAGTTTTGGGCTTTGCTAGTCCTAAATACGGGTCTTTTGCCAAGCTGCTTAATTTGCCAGCAATCTCTTCGGGCGACAGCACAAAGTCCACCACCCCCGCCGCAATTGCACTGCGCGGCATGGAAGCTGAACGTGCCGACTCTGGACGCTGGGCAAAGGTAATTCCGCCGGCGGCTTTAATTGCTTCTAAGCCGACTGTGCCATCCGAAGCTGTACCCGATAAAACCACGCCGATTGCCTGATGCTGGCGGGCTTCGGACAAGGAGCTAAAAAATTCATTGATTGGCTGATGCAGTTCCCGCCCGACTGGGCGCTTTAAGAGCCGCAAAACACCGCCTTTAATCACCACACTGACATTGGGCGGAATCACATAGACACAATTGGCGGTCAGGCTGCTGCCGTCTTCAATCTCGAGAACCTGCATACTGGTGGTACGGGCTAGTAATTCGCTCAGTAGGCTGTCATGGCTACGCTCGAGGTGTTGCAGCAAAACAAAAGCCATGCCCGTGTCTGACGGCAGCGCCTTTAGCAACTTCGAGAATGCCTCGAGACCGCCAGCCGAAGCGCCAATCCCAACCACCACGGGTAATTCTTTTGATTTTTGCTTAACCACGCTACTCCTTGCGACTCTGGCTTTTGAACCTCGAGCGATGCTTATAATGAATCGGTTTTGTGGTTGGTCAGACCCGAATAAGTGTATAAATCGTTTCTATCAAGAAATCAAATGTCACAGGTTTGACCAAAAATCCATCGGCGACCTTGGCTCTTTGTCTGTCTTCTGGTTCGTCTCTGCCCGAAATCACAATCACTTTTGGGCGAGGCTCGAGTTTTAATAAATGCTCTAAGGTGGCAAAACCATCGAATGTACCCGGCATCATCAGGTCAAGCAAAATTAAATCTGGCGGGGTTTCAAGCGCAATTTTTAAGCCTATTTCTCCAGTTTCTGCAAGTTCGACCACAAAACCAGCCAAACCAAGTCCACGCTGCATCAGACTTCGCATTCTGGGTTCGTCGTCAATCACCAAAATGCGGTACTGGTTCATAATCTTCCAAAAAAGCTCATCGTTACACAGTACACTAGATGTAGGGTTTAAGCAAAAAAACTCTAAAACTTTTCAAAATTTACTTAACCTAGACACCCAAAAAAATGATTGCCAATAAAATAAGGTACTACTCAGGAATTTCAGGCTGCAACCGCTTTACTCGAGCCAAGAAAAATTCATGACTCGAGTAAAAAAAGCTCCCATGAACCCGGTCAAATACTAACCAGTCTCGAGAATCAGTCTAAGCACAACAACCAACCTAAACCTGAGCCAAAGCTGAATTTTAGCTGAATGGCTTGAGTTTTAAGGCTTAATTTTGGCAATTTTGTCAACTTTAATCTGGCTCTGGCTTAGGTCGTTCGGGTTCAGGTTGTTCTGGCTCAGGCTGATGTTCGCGTGGCGTTGGCAACTCGATTTTTTCGGGTTCAAATGGCAACGGTGGGTCTTCGGCGGGTATGGGTTGAATAGGAATCATAAAAACACCTTTTGTTTTAACAATGGTTCAGGGATGTTGATTTCGGACAGTTCCTAGGCTGGAAACTGCTCACGCAAAAAAGAAAGAATTGGGTTACGCCTGCGCCCAATAATTTTTCCGCCCTTTAAGGCTGCTAGTAAATCCATCGGGGTTTTTATTATGGTGTCGGTGGTCTCGAGGTAGACCGAACCAATATCGGCAGCCCGATGTGCATCTGAACCACCACTGATTGGCAAACCGTGGCTGGTTGCCCAGACGAGTGCGTGGTGATTACTTCTGGCTTGGGCTGTGTGTCCGTTAAAGGCTTCGATAATGTCTAAACTTGCTTTGATTCGTTCTCGAGCCACGGCTTTTAGAGTCGAAGGTTTTAAGTGGTCAAAGCCATGTGGCAAAAGCGCCAAGCCGCCCTGTTCGTGAATTTCGGCAAGGGTATGTTCTGGGCTTTGTCCGCGAGCAATTTTTTCTTGTAAAAATAAACCAATAATTTCGCCTTGGTTGGTGTAGACCTCTTCGCCAACAATAAACTGCGGATTGGCTAAACCAAAGGCAGCCAGTTCCTGAGCCGCCCAAATTTCGTTATGGTCGGTAATCGCAAGTACATCAATTTTGTTGTGCTGACACGCCAGCACGACTGCTTCTAGGCTGGTTTTACAATCGTAAGAAGCTAAAGTATGACAATGTAAATCAATCCGCAACTGCACCACTTCCTTCTTGCGGCACAATCATCGTGATGGCGCTTGGTTCGACCCAGAATTCAATATGGCTGATGGGCAACTGACAACTGTCGCCATCAAAATGCAGCGCTCCACCAGAAAAGTCGAGTTGAACTTCTTTGATTCGCCGTAAAGTCACATTTTCAAGCTTATCGAGCGAACCAGTCAAGGCATTGATGGCATAATTCAAAAAACCAGAGCTACCATCTGGCTCAATTGTCATCAGGTCAAGTAAGCCGTCGCTCAGGTCGGCACTTGGTACAAGCGGTAAACGCGGTCCAAGCGCAGTGGTGTTCATGACTTCAAATAACGATAACTCGCCAGAAAATTTTTCGATGCTGTTATCTTCAAGCGTTGCCCGAAAGCCCATCTGAATTCGTGGTGCAAGCGCAATCGTTTTGCTTATCGCGTGCAACGCCCGCAGCACACTTTTGCCGTGGTCTTCGCCATAACTAAGCATCGCATGGGCAAATAAACCGACCCCAGCCCCCTCGAGAAAAACATCTTCTTGGGAGTTAAAGCGCAGAATTCCCAAATCTACTTGGCGTTCAACCCGTTGCTCGAGTGCGGCAATCAATTCAAACGGGTCACGGCGCACGCCCAAAGCTCCAGCAAAGTTATTGGCTGTACCGAGCGGCAATAAAATAATCGGTGTTTTCTGTCCCCGCAAGCGTTTAACAACCTGTCGTAAAGAGCCGTCACCACCCGCCACAATCACTGTATCCTCGTTCTGCTCGAGAACCAAGTCTAAATCTTCTAAGCTATTTGTTTGGCAAAGCTCAGGTTCGATACCTATCTTTTTGAGTGCATCAATGATGCTTTTGGGGTCGGCGGCGGTGTTGCTGGCATTCGCGTTCCAAATCAATTTGGCATTCATAATGATATTTCAAACCCCCTGAATGAGATGTGGCTGAGGCAAAGCTGGTATTAATAAAATTGAGTGTCTAACTTGTCGGCTCATGCCACGGCTTCATTGGCTCGAGGGCAGGACCTGCTCGAACCTCACCAAGAGCAGTAAACCTCGAACCATGACAGCCACAATCCCAAGTCTTATCGGACAGATTCCAATGCAGTTCACAACCAGCATGGGTACACTTTGGATCAAATAAATGTAATTTGCTGTTTAGATCGCGGTAGGCTGCCAAGTGCTGCTGGTCATGTTGAATAAGCCCACCCACACCAACCGTGGTAGATTCTAGGGCTGGCAATTTTTTAGGCAATGCAGCCTCAATCATTACGCCCGCAATGGCAATGCCATGTTCTAAAATTGTGGGAATATCTGAACTTGAAAAACGTGACGAAGAAAAAATCGCTCGCCAAGCAGAAGGTTTTTCTGATGCCCAGTCGGATGCCATCAGTCCTGCCATTGTGCCTTGAGTCATCCCAACCCCCGCAAATCCAGTTGCAAAAAATCGCCCTTGGTGATCCTCGTCAATGATGGGTAAGCCATCATTGGAAGTCCAGATTTCGCCGCTCCACTGGCGAATGAGGCGCTGTTCGGTAGTTGGCAACCATTTTTTCAAGCGTTGCTGGAGGGCAATAAATGGCTCAGGGTCAGCTGATTTTCCTGTTTTGTGGTCTTGACCGCCAAAAATAATAATATCTTCGTCGCCGCTTTCATGTGCCATGGCTGGTTCAATACGGTAATAGTGATAGGGGTCTTCGGTGTCTTCGGCAAGCACATCTGGCACGCTGCCGCTCTTGACTGCCACGGCAATGGCATACGATTGTTCAGCCACCATACGCACCAAGAGCAACGGGTTAGCAAATATAGGTATGTGGGTTGCAATAATTTGTTTTTGGCAGCTTACTTTATATGTGCCACTTTCGGAACGGACGGTCAAGCTATTTGTATCGCTGTCAATCACGGCACTCTTTTCAAAAAATACCACGCCACGTTTTTTTGCTTCCAACAATAGGGTCTGCAAATACTGTGCCACATCAAAACGGGCTTGTTGAGTGATACATAAACCCGATTCAAAAGAAAATCCAGATGGGGCTTGGCTGATGCTCGCATTTGCACCAACCAGATTAAGTACCCTAAGTTCGGAGCTTAAAACCGAGGGTGTGCCAAATTGCCAAGCGTCAACCCGCGCAAAAGGCACACCATGGGCTTGACTACTCGTTTCAATGTATTCAAGTGCCGTATTCATGGCTTGCCAAACGCTGGTAACACCATCAGCCCCAAAGCGTTTTTGTAAATCCACCATTGGCACATCAGGGCGAGCCGTCAGATGTGCGGTGGTGTGTCCAGTCTCACCCGCGCCAATAAAACGTCGTTCAAAGACTGCTACCCGCCGACCAGCTTTTGCTAACTCGAGGGCTGCGGTCAGACCCATAATCCCCGCGCCAATAATGGCAATTTCGATTTCTAAATTCTGGGCGAGTGGTGGTTGGCTGACATGGGCGAGTCGAAACCAAATGGCTTGAGTTTCGGCAAGGGCTGAGGTTTTGATGTCCATATTTGAAGTCTGAAGGGCTTGGCTGAAATTGAACTGAATCGTAATTGAGATTAAATCTGGGTAACTTCAGCGCCTATTCAGCTTAGCGTGATGTCGGGCTAAATTGGCTTTTGCATAATTTTAGACAAGTCTCGAGAAACGAGACTTCAAGGAGAATTAATATGGAACGAGTAACTGCACTTTTTCAGGATCGGAATCGCGCCCAAGAAGCCATCGAACAATTGCGTGCCAAAGGCATTAGCGATGCCAAGTTGTCTAT
>JANNEE010000353.1:0-4225 GCA_031388325.1 Deinococcales bacterium | reverse complement strand
CACGGCACACTGCACCCATCTATACCAATGCCAAGATTTGGGGTGTCAAAACATTTTTGGACAACGCTTAGAATTTCTTGTTGCAACGGGTGTTCGGGTAAAAAATACCCTTCGGTTGGTAAGCCCTTGACCACACAAGCCGCCAGCATTGCCGCGTGTTTACCACTGCAATTGTTTTGTAGCACGGTTGGTTTAATCCCAATCACCCGCATTTCTTTACGGGTAGCCGCATCAAACGGCGTGTGTGTGCCACATTGTAGCCAAGCCGAATCCACACCACCTCGAGCCAGTAATTCTAAGACCGTTTCGACATGGGTTGCATCGCCAGCGTGGGAAGCCATGGCAATGGCTAAGTGCTTAGACTCGAGACCTAATTGATTTATAAATGGAATCAAAGGCTGAACCTGAAATGCCTTGGCGCTCGAGCGCAAAAAACTAAGAAACCGTGGATTGCCGACAGAAGCGATTAAACGCCCGTCGGCAGCCACCACCGCCACATGAACCTTATGCCGAGACTCGAGCAGACCGCCACGCAGAACATGAACAAAAGACATAGCTGACAGTCTATCTTACTGCTGCGCTTGAATGGTCACAGACACATCCAGCGTTTCGAGTCCACCACCCCGACGCAAGCCATGAAGCGGCGGAATATCGTCGTAATCACGTCCAAAACCAATCCGAATATGATTCTCGGTCTCGAGCAGGTTATTGGTCGGGTCAAAGCCAATCCAACCGACACTGGGAATAAAAGCCTCGAGCCACGCATGGGTGGCTTCTGCCCCAAGAAAATCTGTACCCGCATAGACGTAGCCACTGACATAGCGGGCTGGAATGCCTTGTGAGCGACAAACTGCCAGCATGGCATGGACAAAATCTTGACAAACTCCTGTGCCGTGCTGCACAAATTCAAGCAGGGGCGTGTTGACCACCGTCACCCCAGCTTGAAACAAAAATCGGTTTTTTAAGTGTGAATTTAAGCCCATTAAATACTCGAGCAGGTCATCTTCGGGTTTTACTGGGCGGTACTCGAGCAGGGCAACCCAATCAGAATCTAAGGAAACCCGTTTACAACTGCTTAAAAATTCAAAGTATTCGGCTTTATAAGCCGTTAAACTCGAGGCGGAAGCGCTATTGGGAAACGGTTTTGGGTGCTTCACCACCACACTGTTGGTTTCGATTTTAAGTCGCTGATGGGCTTCTCGAAGATGAAAATGATGGACGGTTGTGCCGAAATAATCTTTATTGACCGTCACAGCCACATCCGGAGCAAGCAAAAGACGAAACGACAATAAACTCTGAAAATCATCGTGGGTGGGTTGTAAACGCAATTGATTAAACGAGTCCGAGGCTGGAATCGGATACGAATACTCGGTGATATGACGAATCTGCGCTCTCATGGCTTATATGCTAACAGAAACTAAGCCCGAGCTAAAACCGCCAAACGCACCCGTTTTGCACCTGCCTCGATTAAACACAAACTGGCTTCGGTCAGGGTTGAACCGCTCGTATGCACATCATCTATCAGCAGCACCTCGAGACCAGCCACAGGTTGTTGCACCGCAAAAGCATCCTCCAAGTTTTTTAAGCGCTCGCTTTTCTCAAGCCGCGCTTGTTGCTTGGTAGCTCGGGTGCGCTGCAAAGCCAGCAAGCACGGCACACCCAACTCGAGCGCCACAGCTTGTGCCAGTAACTCGGCTTGGTTGTAGCCACGGTGTCTGACCCTCGAGCCATGCAGTGGAATCGGAATAATCGCATCAAAAGACCAAGCTGATTCTCGGGTTGCTGCCCCCAAACGCCGCCCAAGCGGTTTAGCCACGGCTCGAGCTTCGGCAAATTTTAGGGCGCGAACCGCCTTCTCGAGACCACCTTGGTATTTCCCAAAATGGAGGATGTTGCCCTCGAGAACTGGGCGCAGGCTGCCTAGGCATTTGGTGCAAATGCCACCTTCAGAACCGCTCAAATGCGCCTTGCACATGGCGCAGCGCATCGGCAGAATAACGTTCAGGATAGCCTCGAGCATGGGCATAGTATAAGTTGTAATGACGTAAGTTCTTGGATGAGTTGCAAATTGCCGCAAATATACATGGCTACAAATCTACATAGTCACAAATCTACATAAAAATCAGCTATTCTTATGTAGATTTGTGACGAACCACCAAAACAACCTAAAAAATTTAGCCATCCATTACGGTGGCATCTTAACCATCCAACAAGTAGAAACTCATGGCTTTAATCGCCAAGCACTGGTTCGGGCAAGTCAGGCTGGCTGGTTCGAGCGGGTTCAGCGCGGCGTGTACCGTTTAACCGATGCGCCAATTCAGCCATTTGAAGCTGAACTGGAAGTGCAACTTCGTATTCCCATAGCTGTAATTGCTCTAGGAAATGCACTTGCCTTTCATGGTTTAACAACCTTCATTCCAAAGGTTGTAGAGATTAGTTTGCAACATGGAAATAAAGCACCTAAACTTGAATATCCAAAAGTAATTGTTTATTACGACCCACCAGTTATCCATCGGCATGGCATCCAAACCCATGTACTGCATGGTCAAGCGCTTCAAGTTTATAGCCCCGAAAAAACCCTGATGGATTTATTACGTCGAAAACAAGATATACTTTTTGCAGAGGGTATGAAACGTTATTTACTTAACCCGAAGCCTGATTTTCCAGCCTTAGTTGCTGCCGCTCGGGTCTGCAAAGTCGAACCTCAGATTATAAATTTATTGCGTGTTGAAGGCTTTAACGCTGATGTCTAAGTCTGGTGTTGCCAGTATTTTAGCGCGGTTACGCAACCGCGCCCGAAGTACAGGCTACCCAGTAGAAACCATGCTTTTGCTGCATCTTTGTGAACGTTTTCTGGCTCGAGTCGCGGCAAGTCAGTGGCGAGATGCCTTAATTCTCAAAGGCGGCTTAAACCTGTATTCACGTTACCGAGAAGCTGCCCGTCCTACCCGTGATATTGACCTTGCCGTATTGCGTTTTGATGCTACCAAAGAGGCTGTAACTCAGGTGCTACAAGAAATTATGGCGCTTGATTTATCCGATGATGTTATGTTTTTACCAGATACCCTAACCACCCAAAGCATTCTCGAGGATGCACGTTATAGCGGGATTCGAGCCTATTTTATGGGTGCATTAAGTCAATCTGAAACCAAGGCAAAATTGCAACTCGATTTTAGTTTTGGTAATGCAATTACTCCAGCCCCTGTATTACTATCGTTCCCTAATGCCTTAGGACTGGCAGACACAAAAATTCTTGGCTATCCACTCGAGAGTGTAGTGGCAGAAAAAATTGCTGCATTCATCGAACTTGGAAGTACAACAACCCGTCTCAAAGATTTTTACGACTTGTTTCAAATCATCACTCGAGAACCACCAATGCCAAAAGAATTGGCAGCAGCATTACAAAAAACCTTTCAAAATCGAGGTACTAGCCTTGAAAACTGTTCGGAAATACTGAGAAGCCTATGCCAAGAAACCCGATTGCAAACTAATTGGCAACAATTTCTACAAAATAATTTCCTAACTGCCCCCGAATCGCTTGAAGTAACAATGCAGCCCGTTATTCTCGCTATAGAAAATGCTCTTGAAATTACTTAAGTTTGCTCATTGCTTTAATTTGTCCCAACCCAACCAGCCGCAACTCGAGCCGATTATCCCTTTGAAACGCTTTGACAAACCTACGTCAAAGGCGTATATTGCTGTTGTGCGTTTAACGTTTCTCGAGACTTCAAGTTTTTTTAAGCAAATCAATGAATTGCTTAACGAAGAAGAACAACGTCAAATACAAATGATTCTGCTTGAACAACCAGACGCAGGCGCAGTTATACGTGGGACTGGCGGTGCAAGAAAAATGCGTTTTTCATACGGCTCTAAAGGAAAACGCGGTGGTCTACGCATCATATACGCACTTTTAGGAGACAAAGCACTGATGTTGCTGGCATACTCAAAAAATGTGCAGGCAGACCTTTCACCAGACACCAAAAAAGAATTAGCCAAAATCATTGCGAGGTTCAAATGAAAAAGTATCTTGATAAAGCCCTTGAAGAAGAACTTTTAGCCAGCGCCAGAGAAATGGAAGACATTCTAAAAGGTGAACTCGCACCCGCTCGAGTCACCACCCTTGAAACACCAGATGTCCAAGAAGTACGCCATCAACTCAAATTGCCACGAGCCGAATTTGCCCGCATCATGGGCGTTTCCCCGCGCACCGTCGAAGGTTGGGAAC
>JANNEE010000343.1:0-7109 GCA_031388325.1 Deinococcales bacterium | reverse complement strand
AGATTCCCCGAAACCACCATATCTTCTGGTGCGTTTCCCTCGAGAATAAGCTGCATCGCGGTTTGGACTGGTGTCATGGTTTTCATGGTTTTCCTCGTATAGTGCGTGATTAGTCTCTGACAGTGACAATGGCTTTAGGGTGGTATTCGCGCTGCATCCAATAGCGGTAAGTAGCGATTTTGAGCGGGATGGCTCGGTGTTCTTCGTGGATAATTTCGGTAGGTTGTTTTATTTGCACAAAGGTTTGCCCATTGTGCATAAATAACTGGGCAGCTTGGGCATTTTTAATGCGGTGGCTGTGACCTGTCAGTTCTCCACGGGCGAGAATTGCGCCGTGGGTGGGGGTAGCGTTGTCTGGCAAGTTGGCTATTTGCTCGAGCATCACGTCGCCATGGCGATATTGAATGGGTTTTTGGGTTAATGGGTTAGAGAATTTCATCTGGTGTCTTCCTTTCTCGAGGTTAATTTTAATTACATTATTATGATACCAGCTAATTTTTAACTTGTCAACTAAAAATCCCCCCGAGTTGGTCTCGGGGGGATTTGAGCTAGTTGCTAAAAACTAGCAGCTAATTTTAGAGTCCTAAACGAAGTCCAAGAGCAGTCTTAACGCCAAAGCTCGAGGAGGTGAAGTTAAAGCGTGGGTTGGCTTCAAGGAATAATCCAAAGTTTTGGGCAATGTCAAAGCCAAAACCAAGCACACCACCAGCGTAAACGCCGCCGCCGCCAAAGACCAAGCCGCCACCAACGCCAGCGTATAAGCCGCCACCGAGGTTAAAGAGCAAGTTTGCGCCTGCGCTTGGGATTTCTGAAAGGTCGGCGCTCAAGCGGATGCTAAAGTCATTGCTTAAGTTCAGTCCAACGGCTGCAAAAGCACCAAGTCCAAGCGGGAAATTAAAAGGACCACTTGGAATCAAGTTGGTAGAAATACCAGCACTGACATACAAAGCTGGAACGCTTGGAGCAGCCGTGGTTGGGGTGGTTGGATCGGTAGTCGGCGTGGTGGGAGTGGTTGGTGTGGTCGGCGTGGTTACAGTTGGAGTCGGTAAATCAGCCACGGTTTTTTGCAAGGTTGCCACGGTGCTGTTCAAAGTGCGAACTTGACCTTCCAAAGCAGTCACTCGAGCATTTTGTGCCTCGAGTTGGGTGGTCAGTTCTGCCGTGTTAGCGTTGCTGGCTTCAAGGGTGGTCAAACGCGCATCGAGTTCTGGATTGGTTGGTTTTTCGCTGTCCTGCATGACCTTAAGAGTGGTTTCTAAGGCAGCCAAACGATCTGCGGCGGCGGTATCGGCAGTGCCTAATGCAGCCAATTTTTCTTCAAGTGCGGCAATTTTTGCGTTCACTTCGGTGTTATTGGTGACAACTGGAGTTATTGGGGTGCTGACAGTTGCTCTCAGGGCAGCAATATCGGTTTGTAGGGCAGCGATGGTTGCGGCGTTGCTGGCATTGGCAGAACGCAAAGCAGAAATATCTGAACTGACTTGCGAAGTGCTTTGGGCATTGCTCTCTAAGGCGGCAAAGCGCTTGCTCGAGATTAAACGATCAAGCATACTGGTGGCTTCATAACGATTGACAGTGTTATTGCCACGGAATGTGCCATCTGGGTAGCCATTAACGATACCCTCTGCCACCATACGGTTGACTGCGCCTTCTGCCCAGTGTTTGGCTGGAATGTCACTAAATTTGGCTTGTAATGCCATACCAACGCCAAAAGCGGCGGTGAGGGTCAGGGCTACGGTCAGGGCTTTTGTTTTGTTATTCATCTTCTCTCCTTGGTGCTTTTTACTTACTGGTCGTAATTGTACCAGCAACTGTTCTTACTTTACCCTACTTCTTAGATGAAAAACCCCATCCTTTGGTGAGGATGGGGATAGTGCCATGAAAATTGTCACATCTGACTGGATAACTTATGCACCCGGTTGGGGGGTAATGATTGCCACGGGTGGAATGGCTGGAGGGTCATCAGTGGCAAACTGGTTATTGCTGGGTGGCAAAACTGTTTCTGGAATGAGATGAAGCGGCTCAAGCATCGTGTCTAATACTTCTTTGACATCCTCAACCAGAGTAATCTCGAGTTCACGGCGAATTGTTTCTGGGACATCTTTGAGGTACGGCGCGTCGCCTTTAGGAATCAGGACTTTACGAATACCGGCTTGGTACGCACCAAGCAGTTTTTCTTTGACTCCACCAATAATTAAAACCTTGCCGCGCAAACTGATTTCGCCCGTCATGGCGATGTCGGCTCGAGCCGGGCGTTTGGTGATGGCACTAATCACACTGGTAGCAATCGCCACGCCAGCACTCGGTCCATCTTTAGGCATTCCGCCACTTGGGAAGTGAACATGAATATCGAGATTCTTATAAAAATCTGGGTCAGCCCCGTATTCGGTGGCGTGAGCGCGAAGGTAAGCGATTGCCGCTTGGACTGATTCTTTCATCACATCGCCCAGAGAACCGGTAAAACTAACCTTACCTGTTCCAGGCGTTGCCAGCGTCTCGATTAGTAAAATCCCGCCACCGACCGAAGAATAATACAACCCTGTGGAAACACCAATTTGGCTTTTCTTTTCCTTGGATTCAATTTCAAACATCGGCACGCCTAGGTAATCTTCGACGTTGTTACCATCAACGTGCTTAATGCCTTCCCATGGTTTCTCGAGGGCTTCGCGGGCAACTTTGCGGGCGAGTTTTTGAATCATGCGGTCAAGGTTACGCACTCCTGCTTCTTTGGTGTATTCCTGGGCAATGCGTTCAATGGCGCGGTCTGAAACCTCGAGTTTATTCTCTAAGCCGTGCGATTTGATTTGCCGTGGCAACCTAAAGCCCTTAGCGATTTCGATTTTTTCTTGCAAGGTATAACCGGGAATTTCAATCACTTCCATACGGTCAAGTAATGGACGTGGGATGTTGCCAAGGTTGTTGGCAGTAGTGATAAACATGACTTGGCTTAGGTCGTACTGGACTTCTAAGTAATGGTCTTGGAAGGTATGGTTTTGTTCTGGGTCTAGCACCTCAAGCATCGCCGAACTCGGGTCGCCGCGCCAATCACTGCTCATTTTATCAATTTCATCGAGTAAAATAATTGGGTTGACCACACCGGCTGTTTTCATGCTCTGAATAATCCGCCCCGGCAACGAACCAATATAGGTACGCCGATGACCACGAATCTCGGCTTCGTCACGCACCCCACCAAGGCTCATGCGAACAAACTGACGATTTAATGCCCGAGCAATACTCTTGCCCAAACTGGTTTTGCCAACACCCGGAGGACCTGACAGACACAGAATCGGCGCACGCAACGCCATGTCTTCTTTATCTTTGGCATCACGGTCTTTGGCGGGTTGACTCTCTAAAGTTTCACGCATTCCTTGGGTCAGTTGACGCACCGCCAAGAACTCGAGAATACGCTCTTTGACTTCTTCTAAACCATGATGGTCAGAATCAAGGATTTCACGGGTACGGGCAATTTCGAGAATTTCATCATCGCGCTTAACCCAAGGCACATCTATTAACCAGTCTAAATAATTGCGAACCACACTGCTTTCTGGGCTACCGCCGGGGGTGCGCTCTAAACGCGCCAGTTCCTTCAAGGCTTTTTCCTTGACTTTTTCGGGCATTCCAGCATTCTCGATTTTCTGACGTAAATCATCGGCTTCGGCAACCGCTTCTTCGCCACCACCGAGTTCTTTGCCAATGGCTTTCATCTGCTCACGCAAGTAATACTCGCGTTGATTCTGATCCATTTGTTCTTTGACTCGAGCCGCGATTTTTTTGTCCATTTCAAAGCGCTCTAGGTCACGGTTTAAGTAGCCAATCACTTTCTCTAAACGGCTGCGGATAGACAGCAACTCGAGAATACCCTGTTTATCTATAACTTCCCAAGTGGCGTGATGGGTGATCGTATCGGCAATTGCTCCGGGGTCGGTCAGTTGCCGCAAATGTTCCAAATGAATGTTATCGAGGCGCAAATTCTTATTCTGCCCGACATATTTGTCAAACGACGATTTTGCCTCATCAATCAGAACCCGTAAAGTATTGGCATCGGCATCCACCACAGGATAAATCGTTTCCGCCACAACCCGCAAATACGGCAATGGCAAAATTCCTGTAATCTTGACCCGTTCGATCGGTTCAACCAAGACTTCTAAAGTCTGGTCTGGCATCCGCACGACTTGTTTAATCGCGGCTAAGGTACCAATGTCGTATAACTCGCCAACACTTGGGTCATCGGTATTCTGGTCACGTTGGGTCAGTAATATCACACGGCGGTCGGAGGTTTGGGCTTCTTCGACGCTACGACGCGACTTGGCACGTCCGACAGCAACGTTATGGGCGTTGCCTGGCATATACACAAAACTTCTTAAAGCAAGTACAGGTAGCTCCCAGCGCATAAATTTCTCCTTTACAAGTTTACGCTTTTAATGCGCCGCCACACTTCTCAGGCGGTGTCGAACGCCTCAACATACTTTACTTTCGGTGATGCTGAACCGAAAACCAGTATACCAGCACTACATAAGAAGAATGCACCTAAACCCGACATTGCCCCGACAAAACCAAAGGACTAGTTTCATGCCGCAAAGCATACCCCTCGAGTCTAAAAACAATATGTATCCTGAGTGACGTTTAGATGCTCTTCTTGAGTGCAGTACACTCAAGTTAGGCAAACCAAACTGTTATAGACACACCGATAAGCTATCTAGCCCATACATCCAATTCAAGGGGCGTTTTGCAAATAGGTTGGGGTGGATTCGCTGCAATGGTCTGACAGGGTATGGGCTTAGATTCCAAACATAATATGGCTCGAAAACGGCACTTAGACCCTATGCGCTTGTACCATGCCACTTTATGCAGGGTTTTACGACAAACTCCAGTGCAAAAGTTATGTATTGGTTGTACATGAATTTTGAGTTGCGAGTTTTAAGCTAAGTTCTCAATTTCTACAAAAATATGGCTCATCTGCTATCCTAACCCTATGAAAACCACAACCAAAAAGAATGATTGGCTCATCAGTCATTACAAAAAAGCCATAGAAAAATTCCCAGAACGCCAATTTCTGTTCTCCACCATGAGCGGTATTAACCCCGAACCAGTTTATACACTCGAGGATGCCCCACCCGAACTCGAGATGCCGGGACAGTACCCGTTTACCCGTGGGACACAAGCCAGTATGTACCGCGCCAAACTCTGGACAATGCGGATGTTCGCGGGGTTTGGTAGTGCCGAACAGACCAACCAGCGCTTCTTGCAACTGCTCGAGGCGGGGCAGACGGGGCTTAGTACGGCGTTTGATTTACCAACCCTGATGGGTTATGACGCTGACCATCCGTTTAGTGTCGGTGAGGTCGGTAAGTGCGGTGTGGCGGTCTCGAGCCTAGCCGATATGGAAATTTTGTTCCAAGGCATTGATTTAGAAAAAGTCACCACCAGCATGACAATTAACTCGCCAGCCAGTGCAATTTGGGCAATGTATCTTGCCAATGCCCAAAAACAAGGTTTTAGACTCGAGAATTTGGGCGGCACAATTCAGAATGATATTCTAAAAGAATTTATTGCCCAAAAAGAATTTATTTTTCCACCAGAACCAAGTGTCAAACTGGTAATTGATACCTTTGAATGGTCGCCGGTTCATACCCCAAAATGGAATTTTATCAGTGTTTCGGGCTACCACATCCGCGAGGCTGGTAGCACTGGTGTGCAAGAACTGGCGTTTACGCTGGCAGATGGTTTTCATTACGTCGAAGAGGCATTAAAACGCGGTTTGGACATAGATGAATTTGCACCAAGAATTAGTTTTTTCTGGGATGTTCACAACGATTTTTTTGAAGAAATTGCCAAGTTCCGTGCCGCAAGACGAATCTGGGCAACCCAAATGCGTGAACGTTACGGCGCAAGAAACCCAAAGTCTTGGATGTTACGCACCCACGCCCAAACGGCTGGTGTAAGCCTGACGGCGCAACAGCCACACAATAATATTGCTCGGGTAGCGATTCAGGCTCTGGCGGCGGTACTTGGCGGTACACAGAGTCTGCATACCGATTCTTTTGATGAAGCACTGGCATTACCCACCGAAGAAGCCGCCACGATTGCGCTGCGAACCCAGCAGATTATTGCCTACGAAACAGGGGTCGCTAATGTTGTAGACCCGTTGGCAGGAAGTTACTTTGTAGAGCATTTAACAACCGATGTCGAAACTCGAGCGCTTGCCTACATCGAGCGTATCCGCAACCTTGGCGGCGTGGTCAAGGCACTCGAGGCTGGTTTTTTTGCCACCGAAATAGGCGATGCCAGTTATCAATTTCAGCGTGAGTTAGATTCTAAAAAACGAATTATTGTCGGGGTAAATGAATTTACCGATAATCAACGCGCCAGTGTGCCGATTCAATTGGTGGATAAAAATGTGGAAATTATTCAAGCCAAACGCCTCGAGCAAGTGCGGCGTGAACGCGACCCGATTCGGCATAAAGCCGCCCTCGAGCAGTTACGAACAGCCGCCATTCAAGGGCTTAACACCATGCCAGCTTTTCTCGAGTGCGCCCATGCTTATGCTACGCTCGGCGAGCAAATGGATGTGCTGCGCGAAGTTTACGGGGTGTACCAAGAACCAGTGATGATTTAGACTCGAGACTTGTAGCCAAGGCTTAAGTTTGACAGAATTTTAATGCAACGATAATGTTCTATTATGATTCACAACGAAAAACAATTCAAAATTACCAAAGGCAACCTCGAGAAATTCCAAAATAGCTTGCAGCAACTCAGCGCCCAGAACGACTCGAGCTTAAAAAGTCAGACCCGAATCAAAGCTGTACAAAGCGAAATTGAGGATTTAGAAGCACAATTGCTCGAATATCAGAACTTACGGCACTCTGGGAACATCAACGTGCCTCTTGCCACGTTGGAAAGCCTAGCCGAAGAACTGATAAAAGCCAGAATTGCCAAAGGATTAACCCAAGCAGAACTTGCCAAGCAACTTGGTATGAAAAGCCAAATGATTCAAAGATACGAAACCACAAATTACGCAGGGGCAAGTTTAGCAAGGGTTCTCGAGGTAGCGCGGGTGCTACAAAAATAGAGCAAATCGCTCAGGCTCGAGCGTGGTGTTGTGGGCATTC
>JANNEE010000341.1:0-2147 GCA_031388325.1 Deinococcales bacterium | reverse complement strand
CTTGACCAAGCACTACGGGTGATTTCGGTGATTGGCTATAGTTTGCCAGTATTTGTGGTGGGGATTTTACTCTTGGTGGTTTTTTACGGAGCATTGGGTATCCTGCCCGGTTTTGGGCGCACTGACACGGTACTGGCAATTACCGACCCTGTGCCAATTGTAACGGGGATGATTACCATAGATTAGATTTTGGCAGGCAAATGGAATGTGCTGGTCAATGCGCTTCAGCATATGATTTTACCAGTCATGACCTTGGCGATTATTCAGGTTGCCAGTACCTTAAAAGTCATGCGTAACCAATTATTAGATGTGCTTAAAGCCGATTATGTCCGCACTGCACGGGCAAAGGGCTTAAGCAATAATGTGGTCAATATCAAACATGCGCGGCGTAATGCGATTTTGCCAATCGTTACCTTGGCAGGCTTTACGATTCAAGGCTTGTTGTCTGGCGCAGTGATTACCGAAACAATTTTTTCTTATCCCGGAATTGGTTCTTGGGGCGCAACTGCCGCCGTGAGCCTTGACTATGCGGGGGTACTTGGCTTTGCGCTTTTTATTGGGGTGATTGTTGTCATTAGCAATTTGGTTATAGATATTCTGTACAGTTTCTTTGACCCTCGAGTGAGGTTTGACTAATGAGTACCATGACAACTGCTTCGGTAGCGCCAACGACGGAGGTCGGACAAACTTGGTGGACTGCCCGTCCAGCCAGACGTTTTCGCAAGAATCCATTGGCTTTGGTGGGCTTATTTATTGCTTTGTGTTTTACCATAATGGCAATTTTTGCGCCCCTACTAGCCACTCCAAAAGGCAACTGCTTACGTGACTTAGATGTGCCAGAAGGGACAAGTGTTTATAATCCGTTTGCTCCGCTTTTCTGGAAGAGTATTGTTGTTCCGCCGCAAAGTTGTTTTAGTGTTCACCGCATCAGTTTTGCCAGCGTTCCAACCCCACCCGGAGTGGACGGCGCAATTCTTGGCACAAGCAGTGGCTACGACATTTGGTACGGCTTGGTTTGGGGAACACGAACCGCTTTTCAGTTGTCTTTAAGTGTGGTCATCCCGACGCTGGTGATTGGTATTTTTTTGGGAGGTTTAGCAGGATTCTTTGGCGGTTGGGTAGACAATGTAATTATGCGTATCGTAGATATTATTTTTGCCTTACCGGGTTTAATTCTAACGATTGTGATTGCTTCGTTATTTGGTAAAGGCTTAGATAAAATTGCCTTGGCGTTGGTCTTAATCGGTTGGGCGGGTTATGCAAGGGTGCTTCGTGGTGAAATTCTTAAACTGCGGCATCTCGAGTACATCGAAGCAGCAAGGGCATTAGGGGCTGGTAATTTACGCCAAATTTTTAGGCATGTGCTGCCCAATGCCCTGACACCGATTATTGTGATTGCGGTGCTTGACTTTAGCACCGTGCCACTTTCGGCGGCTGCCTTGAGCTTTTTGGGGCTTGGTACACCACCCGGTTATGCCGATTGGGGGCAGATGGTGGCGTTTGCTCGGGCTTTTATTATTGGACCGAGCGGTTCACCATTTGGTTATTGGTACGTTAGTTTTTTCCCAGCTTTTTTTATTCTGCTTTTTAGCGTCGGCTGGAATTTACTCGGCGATGCCCTGCGTGATGCGCTTGACCCACGGGAAACTTAGGGCTTGAACGAAAATAACCTCCCACAGGGCAAGGCATGCCTTGCCCCTACAAGTATTGATAATTCATTTCCCTTAACGCACCTCCACGCCACTTGGCACAAGGCGTTCTGGGGAGACAATCACCACCTTACCGTTTTCGTCGGTGGCAGCTAAAATCATCCCTTGGCTTTCGATGCCGCGCATTTTGCGTGGGGCAAGGTTAGCCACGACCACAACGCGTTTGCCAATCATTTCTTCGCACGAGTAATACTCGGCAATGCCCGACAAAATGGTGCGGCGCTCTGTGCCTAATGCTATGGTCAGTTTTAATAATTTATCGGCTTTAGGGACTTTTTCGCACTCGAGAACTTCAGCCACTCGGAGTTGAATGCGAGCAAAATCTTCGATACCAATAAATTCTTGTGCAGCTGTCTCGAGAGCAGGTAACTCGGAGGCTGGTTCGATTTCTGGGGTTGGGGTCATGGGGGTTTCCTTTAATTCGACTTTGGGGAATAA
>JANNEE010000278.1:0-1500 GCA_031388325.1 Deinococcales bacterium | reverse complement strand
TGCTCGTGCCTCTGCCATGAGTGCATCCAAATGACCTGCCTTTAAGTCCTGCTCGAGTTGCACATCCCATTCTTCTTGCGTAATTTGTGATTGACTTAAAATTTGGATTTCCTCGAGTAAACGCATCGCAATCTGATTTTGGGTTGCTTCTGGCAAGGTGTTCAGAGATTGAATGGCTTTTTCTAACACTTGTGTCATGCCAAGAATGGTAGCACATTCTTGAGAAAATGCAGGTTGGCTTGTGCTTTTGCCACGCTACAACTTGGGTTTTAAGCCCATCTCAAGTTGCTTTTTACTTGCAGCCTTGACTGTTACCTGCGGTGCAGTGTACAGAGTTTTATTCATCGGTAAAGTTTTTAGTGTTTCCTCAAGATGCTAAAGTAGACATCAAATGAAAAAATTTACTTTACGCCAAGCTGTACCTGCGGATGCGATTGCCATTACTGCTTTGACTCGGGAGGCTTATGAGGCTTACATTCCTTTGATTGGGCGTGAGCCTCTACCGATGAGGGTTGATTATGCGCTGGCTCTGAAATCAAATGCCTTTTGGTTACTCGAGTCTGAACAGGAACTTGCGGCGCTGGTCGAGTTGCAATTACTCGAGCATCATTTATTAATTGTTAATGTGGCGGTAAAACCAGCTTTTCAGAGGCTAGGACTTGGTAAACGCTTGTTACTTTTGGCTGAACAAGAAGCTCTTAGGCTCGAGCGGTTCGAGTTGCAGTTGTACACCAATGAACGGTTTACCAAGAATTTGGCTATTTATCAGGGTTTAGGTTATGTGGAAACGAGGCGGCAAAAACCACCTGAATCGGATACTGAAACAGTCTACATGAAAAAAGTTTTGCTTTAGCGTTTTTCGGTGGATAACAAGGTCAGGGTCAGGGTTTTTCCAACTCCTATTTCAGACTCGAGGGTGAACGCACCGGGTAGGCGTTTGAAGCCTTTGACTCCGCTTGCTTCAAGTTTGATGTTGTCATCAAGGGTTTCAACCATGCGGATGTTAATGGCTCGAGTTTTGGTGTTTTTAATTGTGAATATAATTTTGGCGCGTTCAAGGCTGTCAGTGCGTTGTAAAATTTGGGCGCTGCGATTGATTTTTATGTCAAAATCCTTGCCTAAATTAATTTTAACAATCGCGTCTTTGGCAGTGTTGGCAATTTCGGTTTGTCCAACCAGTTGATTGTTTTCACGGACTGTAAAAATTCCTGCGGGTAAGCCTTGTTGGGCAACAAAGCGGTAAGTACGAAAGAGTGCTGCTTTGAAATTGGTGCTGGTATCAAATTGGTTGTTGTACTCGAGAATCCGCCGTGTTTCAAGGTTGCTTCTTATAAATGGCAAACTGAGGTTGCTGCGTGCTTCTAAGCGTAAGGGTTGCAAGTATTCAAAGCGTTGCAGTCCGCCGACCTCACCACTGGCAGCAACTCGAGATTGATTTGCACTACTAGACACTACTCGTTCTGCCACCAGTGCAATATTGCGGTTTTGGGATTGCTGATA
>JANNEE010000275.1:0-1661 GCA_031388325.1 Deinococcales bacterium | reverse complement strand
GGAACAACACCCTTGCTAAAGCCGCCAGAACTCATGCCCTGAACATGGGCAGTAAAAAATTCGTTTCGCATTATTATCAAGGCATTGGACCTCGGACTCGAGTCACCAGAGCCGGCTATTCGTACTCGAGAATGTCCGAAATTATTTTTTTGGGAAACGGTGGCGCTTCCAGAGCCGTCAATTGGTGGAAAAACTCGAGAATACATTGTTGGGCAATCTCCAATCCGCTTTATACCGAAGTTGGCGCAGCCCAGTACAACGGCGCTTGGGTTGTTGTGCTGGCAAGACCAAAATGAAAAACAACTCAAAGCTCACCGCTCAAAGCTCATAGCCCCTTATGGAAGAACTCCACGGACGCATCCCACCTCATAACCTAGACGCTGAAGCCAGCGTGCTGGGCAGTATTTTACTTGATAACGAGGCATACCACAGTTTAGAGGGTACGCTAAAACCCGACCAGTTTTACAAAGAAGCCAACCGTAAAATCTATGCAGCCATCGAGAACCTGATTTCAAAAGGCAACCCTGCCGATGCGATTACTTTAATCGAAGAACTCCGCACCAAAGACCAACTCGAGGAAGTCGGCGGTGTGGCATATCTTGTGGGTTTATCCGACGGTGTGCCAACCAGTGTTTACGCCAAGTTCTATGCTGATATTGTAGTCGAAAAAAGCAATCTGCGCGGACTTATCAACGCCTCTTCAAAAATCATGCAAATGGCTTACGACGAAGCCGCCCCTGCCGAAGAACTGATGGATCGCGCCGAAAAACTGGTCTTTGAGGTGGCACAAAAAAAGAGCCAGCAGCCATTTCAAAACATGAACACGCTGGTCAATGAAACCTTTGAGTACATTTCTAAAATCTCGAGCGACAGCGACTTTATCACTGGTGTCGCCACTGGTTTTAGGGATTTAGATGAAATGACCACAGGATTGCAACCCGGGTCTCTGAATGTGATTGCGGCACGTCCGAGTATGGGAAAAACTGCCTTTGCCCTCTCCATCGCCCAAAATATTTCGGTACGCCAAAATAAAGCCGTAGCCGTTTTTAGTCTCGAGATGCCGGCTTCACAGCTTGTGTTGCGGATGATGTGCGCCGAGGCTCGAGTAGACATGAACCGTGTGCGTCAAGGAGCGCTAAACGAAAAAGACTTTGAGCGTTTAGTCAATGCGGCGGGTAAATTAAGTGAAGCGCCAATGTTTATTGATGATGCTTCGGATTTAACCGTGACCGAACTGCGAAGTAAATCGAGGCGCTTAATGGCTGAAAAAGATTTGCATTTAATTGTGATTGATTACATGCAGTTAATGTCAGGCAGTGGCACTTCCAAGGGCGGCGGCGAGAACCGGCAACAGGAAATCTCGACGATTTCACGTGGGCTAAAATCTTTAGCAAGGGAACTCAATATCCCTGTGGTGGTCTTAAGCCAACTCTCGAGGCAAGTGGAGTCACGTCCAAATCACCGTCCGATGTTGTCAGATTTACGTGAATCAGGTGCGATTGAGCAGGACGCAGACCTTGTTTCTTTTATTTACCGCGATGAGTATTACCACAAAGATTCGGAAAAACAAGGCATTGCCGAAATTATTATTGGTAAGCAGCGCAATGGTCCTGTCGGTACAGTCGAGTTGCAATTTCATTCGCAGCACGTTAGATTCAATG
>JANNEE010000217.1:0-2901 GCA_031388325.1 Deinococcales bacterium | reverse complement strand
GGTACTCGTCCACGCATCACAGAATGGCACAGAAAATGAGATTATAGACCGTTTCGCAAAGAGCCTATTTGAGACTCGAGTCAATAACTTAAATTCAGATTTCCCCAAACTTTTTACTCGAGTAGGTTTCGAGTATTTTATCCAAAAAGCTAGAACCCATTCAGTTGAACCTTCTGACGACTACCTCAAACGCTGGAATCGATATTTTGATGAGCTTGAACAAGCTTCTAAAGATACATCGATTGCTTTGGCAACCCCAACTCAACCAATCGAATAAATTTGTCTATTAAGCCATTTATTCTCCAGATTCAAAAAAGGCAATTTCCATCAGCCCCTAAAATATTAGTCAACAACTGCAAAGTCAATTCACCTTGGCTCGAGATAGTTAGGAGCAAAGATATGTTGTTAGCCACAAAAGAACGTCAAACTTGGCTTGCGCTAAATTTCCCTATTCTCGAGCCTTTTACAAATGCGTCAATTCAAATTGTCCTTTGATTTGCATTCCTAGAACCTCGGCAATTTGCGTCAGGCGGCGGATACTGGCAGAAGCATATAAATTCTCTTCGTCTTGTTGCACTTGTTGTTCTTTGACACCAAGTTCTTTGGCAAGGTCTTTTTGGGTGTACCCTTTGGCAATTCGGGCTTAAATAAAAGCAATACCAAAATTGTCTAAGGATTGCACTGGCACAAAGCGTACTGCACCTTTTTTTAGGTTTTCGTAAGCCAGAATTTCGGTTTCAAATTCCTCGAGTTGGCTCTTTATTGCGTCTTGTTCAGCTTTCCAAAGTAGCAGATGAACATTTTCTGGTCGGGCTTGCTGCTCGAGTGCTTGGAGAGATTGGCTAAATTTCTTATGCCAATTCTTGGTGATTTTATATTGCTGTTCGTTGGTAATCATAATGCCTCCACCCAAGTCGCAAGGTGAATTCCTTGGGGTAACAAAACTTAGTCAGCAAAAACACAACACAAAATTAAACTTGTGTTGTACTCCTAATACGTGAAATGCTTAATCTGCTCGCCACTTGCGCCAATATCGGTCATGGCTTCAATCCCAATATCCAAATGCACATCCACCCATTGCTCAGTCACTTTTTTGTCCGAAGCATCGGTTTTGACCCCATCTGGGGTAATTGGCACATCCGAAACCAGCAGCAGCGCCCCGCGAGCAATTTCATTATGATGCCCAACAATAAAAACCGTGGCGGTTTCCATGTCAATGCCAATACAAGTTAAGCGTTTTAAGCGCTCCAAAAAAACCTGGTCATGTTCCCAAACCCTGCGGTTGGTGGTGTAAATCACCCCTGTGCGGTACTCGAGATTTCTTGCCACAATTTTATCGGAGACAAATTTATGCAGCTTAAAACTTGGTAAGGCTGGCACTTCAGGCGGAAAGTAATCGTTGCTTGTCCCTTCACCACGAATTGCGGCAATTGGCAAAATAAAATTACCAAGTTCGGTGCTGTGCTTTAAGCCGCCGCACTTACCCAAAAACAACACCGCTTTAGGCGCTCTGGCGGACAATAAATCCATGATTGTAGCCGCATTGGCACTGCCAATTCCAAAGTTAATCATCGTTAAGCCTGTACTATTGGTACAGGCTTGCATGGCTTTACCCTCGCCGTAAATATCTGCTCCAAAACGATTGGCAAAACGCTGCACATAATCATCAAAATTGGTCAGTAAAATATGATCGCCAAACATCTCTAACGGCATTCCGGTATAACGCGGCAACCAATTGCGGGTAATCTCAAGTTTTGATTTCATGGCATATCATACTCGAGTCTCGGAAGGCAGGTCATACTCGACTCTCGGAAGGCAGGGAAACCTAAAGTTATTGGCTGAGTTTTAGCTTAATCATAAGTGCGTGGGACTCGAGAACCAATACCTGTTAAAATTTCGTAACTGTTGGTCTTTGCCCATCCTGCCACATCATCGGCGGTGATACTCTGCGCTCCAAAAACCATCACCAAATCACCGTAACTCACCTCGAGCAAGCCAATATCAAGCAGCACTTGATCCATACAAACCCGCCCGATTTGTGGCACAACTTGCCCCCCATGCAAGAGCATCTTAGCCTTGCTCGAGAGGGCTTTAGGGTAGCCGTCAGCATACCCAAGGCGCACGGTGGCAACTCGAGTATCCTTGGGGGCAGTCCAAGTGGCGTTGTAGGAGACTGGTTGCCCTTTAGCGAGTGGTTTAACATGAATCACTCGAGCGTATAAACTCATGGCTGGCACAAGTTGCACAATATCTTCGCAGTCTGCACCTGGTGCATAACCATATAAGCCAATCCCGGGGCGAATTAAATCAAATTCGGCTTGTAAGTCTTTTTGCAATACCGCACCCGTATTGGCAGCGTGTCGGTATGCCACCTCTGGTTGGTGCTGCTCGAGAAAGGCTCTAAAATTCTCGAGTTGCCGGATTGCATACGGCGCGGGAATATCCTCGGAATCTACCAAATGGGTCATGATGCCGTACAACTCAGTCCTTGAGTGAAGACTGGCTTTGAGAATCGCCGCACCTTCTTTAGCACTTGCGCCAAGTCGGTTTAAGCCCGTATTGATTTTCAGATGCACTTTGGGACGAGTGTTTTGGGCTGTCCCTTCGTTCGAGAGAGCTTGCAGTTCGGCGAGGCTCGAGATGACAAAACTGATTTGATGATGCACCAAAGCTGCAATTTTTTCGCTTGGTGGTGGGGTGAGCAGCAGCACATCTTTACAAATCCCCGCGCTTCGTAACTCGAGGGCTTCGGAGGTGGTTGCCACGGCAAAACCAAAAATATATTTTTCTGGCTCGAGTGCCAGTGCTACCCGCACCGCCCCATGTCCGTAAGCATCGGCTTTAATTGGCGCAAGAATCGGGCGGTGTGCAAAACTCGAGAGGCTTCGGGCATTGGTTTTA
>JANNEE010000259.1:0-3759 GCA_031388325.1 Deinococcales bacterium | reverse complement strand
ACCAAAGTCGTCTCGAGTCTTGTGGGACATCCGAATTATGCTCTGGTCAGTAAACTGTTCTCACATCGGGTGCGTGAAATCGGTAAGCTCGAGGTCAAAACGGTAATTGCCGAGGATGATACAGCCATTGCCTTGCCGACGCTACCGACCGATGATTTGGAGTAAAAAATGAAAAAAATTGTGTTGCTGCTGCTTTTGTGTTGTACCATGGCTCGAGCTTCTGATGCCAGCTTAAAGGTTACACCAGCTATTAGTCTTGAACGTGGTTTGACGGTGGTCCAAGGACATCAAGTCGAGGTTCGGGTTTCGCCGGGCTTCGAGAAATTACAGACCGTGACCTTAAATATTACCCGTGGTGGAAGGGTCATGGGCGAGTATGCGATGCGCCAAGATGGTTTGGATTATGTAGCAAAATTACCACTTGAATTACCCTATGCCCATATTGTGACGGTGCGTTTGTATCAAGAAGCCAAAGTTTGGTCTTCGGCTTTGGATTTAACTGCCTTGCAACCCGAAGATGCCAAACTTGTTCCAGCCAACTCGAGTTTTACGCAAGCTCTGAATTTTTCTGTGACCGAAGGTAAAGCGGGTGGGGATGCCAACCCGTTGTGGGGCATTCTGGCATTGGTGATTTTAGGTGCTGGTGTGTTTATTGGCACTCGAGGCAAACCCAAGGTGATTTCTAATGCGTGAACGAAATGGTCTAACCCAAGTCAAAGAAATTCTCGAGTCTGCCAAGACAATTGCCGTGCTGGGGGTTAGTGCCAACACTGATAAACCTGCCAATTATGTGCCACAGTACATGTTTGAACGTGGCTATACGGTGCTGCCTGTGAATGCCTTACTTGTTGGTCAGACTTTGTTCGACCAGCCCGTAACGGCTACTCTAGCCGAATTAAAACAACCGATTGATGTTGTGGACATGTTTCGCCGTTCAGAATTTCTCGAGTCACACCTAGAGGATATTCTTGCGATGCGCCCCCTACCTAAACTGGTCTGGCTGCAATTAGGGATTCGCAGTGATGATTTTACGGCTAACTTGCTCGAGGCGGGAATAGAAGTGGTGCAGGACAGGTGTTTACTGGCAGATTATAAAAATTTGCATTTGTGACGGATTAGTCGTTACGTACCCGTCACAACCTGCCTCATAAGTTAATTCAATGTGGTTTGCACATAACCTAAGCACATCTCTTCTTCTGTACCTTCGCCCCAAACAATGTACTTGGGTTTGCGTTGTTCGCCACCAAGGTACGGTTGGTTGGCTTGGCTGTTATCAAAGACACAAGTGATTCTAAAAGTATCGCCCGGCTGGACTTTAATGGCTTGTTCAAACCAGTAAAAACCCTGCCAATGAAAATCCCAATTGGGAATGTCGAGCAGCACTTTACGATTTTCTTTGTTGGGGTTAATCTCGAGTTTAATGCTTTTGCCAAGGTAGTGCATATGACCAGCCAAGCCGTGTAAGGTTAAATTTGCAGGAACGGGGTATTCACAAACCGTTTCGATTCGGGTTGCATCTGAACCGTTAATGTACTGGTCTAAATTTCGCACACAGCTTCGCAGTACACTTCCGCCTTTGCGGTTACGATTACCGCTCGAGTTATTGAGCGCTAAAACACGTTCATAAGCAGCTTCGCGGTTACAGGCGTTCTTTGGATCATTTGGGTATGCTCCAGCACAAGGCAACTCGACGGGGGCAGTCGGTGCAAAATTCAAAATCGCTTTAAGGCGCGTTCCAACAGGCGCAAGCTCGAGTTTAACCGCGCTCTGGTCGGGTTTAGCACCGTTGGCAAGGTTGTAATGGACTTGCAGTAACAATTGCGAACCAGCCCGTAAACGAATCCCGGTGCTTTCGGGGAATTTGACGGCTGGGCTACCCGGTGCCCAAGCGCCAATCGGTTGTAAGCCATTTGCCACCCGAGGACCACCAAAACAAGTGTAGCCATCGCGGTTATCGCCTTCGTCACGCTCGAGTTTTTGCGCTTCAGTAATCAAGCCAGCCTCGAGTTCAAACATCAAAACATGATGCACCACCGCCTTATTACCCGGCAGGATGTCGTACCCCGTAATAAAACGTTCGCCCTCGAGTTTAGGGTCTACCCGAAAACAACGGTACTCGTCGGATAGAGTCTTATTTGGCACAAACAACTGAGGCATAGACAATTTCAGGTCTGAGCGAACATTGACCTTGGTGACTCGAGACTCGGCAGAAACAGCCTTTTTGCTGTCGCCAGTCGGAGCGCCACTCCAAGACCAATTGGCAAGAATCGCAATTTCGTCTTTACTGAGGCGCAATTCATGCTTCAATTTTGGACTTTCGCCGTTGGGTGGAAAAGGCGGCATTCGTTGCGCCCGAGTGTCCAAGTAAATTTGGCGGAGATAGGCTGTGACCGTTTTTAGGTTGTCCAAAGCAAATGGCGCAATGCCATCTTGGACATGACAAGAGACACAATTCGCCTCGAGAATCGGTTTGACATGCTGGTAATAATTGGGGATGTAATCCAGAAGCGGCGGGACGGTACTGCCATTGTTGCTGGCTAGACTTAAATGTGAGCCATGTTTTGAGACTGGACGGGTTTCACCAGCCCCGACCGAACGAAACGCCATGCCAATTGCACCGAGTCCAAAAAGACAAGCAGCCGCCAAAACCAGTTGTGAACTTTTCATGAAATCAGCATAGCCTCTAAAAGGTCATGAATCAAGCATGGAAATTACGATTCTCGAGCCGTACAATAAAAACTATGAAAAACCCGATGATTTTACTCTTGGCACTGACCCTGCTTGGTTTTGCCACAGCCCAAAACCGCACCTTGGAAACCGCCAAAACCCTGTACATCAAAGGTGACTTCAAGGGCGCAGTGCAAATTGCCGAAGATATTCTCACTTCCGAAGGACAAGCCTTTGCTGCCAAAGCCAACAACACCTATGCCCTGACCCAAGCCGACAACAAACAAGAAAGCGTTTATGGGCAATCCGAAAAATACGCCCGCAAAGCCATTTCGCTTGATACCAAAAACCCAGAAGCCTACTTTGAACTGGCTCGAGCCTTGGGGCGTTTAAGTCAGTTGCGTGGCATAGGCGCTGCCCTCGCCCAAGGACTCGGCACACAAATCCGTGAGAGCTTAGAGAGCGCCCTGCAATACGACCCAAAACACGCCCCAAGCATGGTGGGTTACGGGCTTTGGCACGCCGAAATTGTCAATAAAGGCGTGGGTTGGTTGTACGGCGCAAGTGCTGAAGCTGCTGTTTCTTATTTTGAACGGGCAATTAAACTCGAGCCAAAAATGATTATTCATAAAGTCGAATATGCCAGAGGGCTACTGCTGCTCGACAAGAAAAAATACCTTGAAAAAGCTATAGATTTACTTGAGGAAGCCGTTAAACTCAAGCCCGAAGATGCTGCTGAACAACTCGATTTGACTCGAGCCAAAGCCGATTTGGCTGCCCTACGTTAATAAATCACGCAGGGTTTGCAGGTATTCACGGTGCGTAAAATCAAGCCGTAAGGGTGTGACCGAAATAAAACCTTGCTCGACCGCCGTGTAATCCGAATCTGCTTCGGTGTCACCCGTCGCCACACCACCGACCCAATAATAGGTTTTACCTTCTGGGTCGCGGCGTTCAGAAACATTATCCTCGTAATGATGTGTGCCTTGCACCGTCACCCGCACACCTTTGGGAATACCAGTGGGAACATTGACATTCAGTACAGTTTTACTCGGTAAGCCCTGCTCGAGAATCTGAGCCGCTAAAACCCGA
>JANNEE010000195.1:0-9106 GCA_031388325.1 Deinococcales bacterium | reverse complement strand
GGCAAGAAAAAGCCTCGAGTAGCGAACGTACTGCGTTTACCAATTGGCGCACCACCAATGCCTCTTGGCTCGAGGATTACGCCTTATTTATGGCATGTAAAAATGCCCATGATGGTAAACCGTGGAACACTTGGAAACCCGAACTGGTGCGCCGAGACGAAGAAGCCCTCAACACTGCTCGGCTCGAGTACGCCGCCGACATCACACTGTATGCTCTAGCCCAATACTGGTTTTTTAATCAATGGGCAATGATACAAAAAGCGGCTCACGCTAAAGGGATTCGGATTGTTGGTGATATTCCAATTTTTGTGGCACACGACTCTTCGGATGTTTGGGCAAACCAAGGTCTGTTTGCGCTTGAGCCAGATGGCAGCCCAAGTGTGGTGGCGGGCGTGCCACCAGATTATTTTAGTGCTACGGGGCAACTTTGGGGCAATCCACATTACCGCTTTGATGTCATGGCAAAAGATGGTTTTGCTTGGTGGTTGCAGCGTTTTGAAGAAACCTTTAAGAGCGTAGATATTGTGCGGGTCGATCATTTTAGGGGGTTTGAAGCCTACTGGGAGATTCCGGGCAGTGCCGAAACTGCCATTACTGGGCAGTGGGTCAAAGCCCCGGGCATAGCGTTATTTAACGCCGTCAGAGCTAAATTTGGTGATTTAGCGATTATCGCCGAGGACTTGGGGGTGATTACCCCAGAAGTCGAAGCGCTACGAGACGGGTTCAACCTACCGGGTATGAAAATTCTGCAATTTGCTTTTTATGGCGATCAAAACGATCCATTCTTACCGCACATGTACAACGAAAATTGCGTGGTCTACACGGGTACGCATGACAACGACACCACTTTGGGTTGGTGGAAATCCGAACCTGAAACGGTTAAAAGTAAAGACAAAACCTACTAGGGCGTAACAGGTAAAGACATTGATTGGGATTTAATCCGTGCAGCATGGAAATCTAAGGCAGTTATGGCACTTGCACCTTTACAAGATTTACTCGAGCTAGACACCGAAAAACGCATGAATTTACCGGGTAGCTTGGGTGGCACAAACTGGGCTTGGCGCTACTCGAGCGAAGTTTTAAGCCCTGAACTGGCGGCAAAACTCAAGGCATTAACGGTCTCGAGTAAGCGTTGACTACTCGTAAAGTGCCAACATCTCCTCGGCTCGGCTCGAGTGGTGGTAGTAGACAATTCTGCCTTGGCGGTGCGATTCAACCAATCCGGCTCGAGCAAGACGTTTTAAGTGATGCGAAATGTTACTTGGCGTAACCCGTAACCGCCCTGCCAACTCGAGTGTGCCTGTGGGTACATGTAAGGCTTTGAGAACCAAAGCGCAGCCATTGCCCAAAAGCGCCTCGAGTGCCGAATTTGGCTCGAGCGGTCTGTTCCAAAGGTTGGCACTGCCCCTTGCAGGATAGATTAACGTAGGCTGCCACGGTGTAAGACACATGCTCATGACACTTGAACTTAAGAATAAGCTGGGGACAAGAATCATCCCTTGGTCTTGTAAATCTATGGCGTTAGCAAAAGATTTTTCTTGAATTAAAGTGTGGTTCAAGTAAGACAAGGTTGGATGCAATTGATTGAACACCAAATCTGCACCGCCGAGTGCCAATTGCCGAGCGCGGAGCATCACATCACCCTCTAAAAACAAGCGAATTCGTGTCCAATGAACCTCGAGCGCAGCTTTCCAATACGCCTCGAGTTGCCGCGCTAAATCATCCAGTGCCGCTTTGGGGGAATCCAAAAAAGTTTGGGCATAGGCTGGGATTTCGAGTAAATCCTGATAATTATGCTTAATATCGTGCTGCACAAGTTTGTGTGAGGTACAACGCATCGTCTCAAGTTCGCTTTTGAAGTCTGGGAAAGGTGTACTGGGCGGTGGTGTCAGAAAATCGGGGATGTAATTGCTGATGTTTTTCGGGTCGCGCACCAAAGTAAAAAGCGGCTCGAGGTCAAGATGCTTGGTCTTTTCTCGGGTCTCTTTAATCCAAGGCAAGTGCATTGCGCCCATGCTTGGGTTTCGCAGCACTCGCAGACTCGAGATACACTCCCAGAGCGGACTAAAAGCAAAACGAATTTTTGCAAGGTCGGTATCCGAAAAGTAAAAGAGTTGCGGCATAGATTCAATAATCCTTGAATTCATTTGTTTCGTCAAGTCGGCTGTGTAGATTGACACCCATGAATCTCGAGTTACTTAAAAACCTCAATTTTCGCTTCCTTTTATCTGGTTGGGGCATCAGTGCTATAGGCAACGGAATGCAGTTTATTGCCGTCAGTTGGCTGGCTACCGAACTGAGCGGCAAGGGTTACGCGGCGGCGTTGGTCTTGATTGCCCAGACCATACCAGGGCTGTTACTCGCGCCGTTCCTAGGAGTTTTTATTGACCGTCTCGAGCGGCGCAGACTGGCGGCGTTCTTAGATTTTTTTAGGGCATTCGGGCTACTGATCGTGCCACTGGTCTACTGGTTTGCTACGCCAGTCGCATGGCATTTATACGTCATGACATTTGTGGTGGCATTAGCGGATTCGTTGTACTGGACAACCCGAAGCGCCTTGGTACGCGAGGTTATACCAAAAGACAAATTACTTGAAGCAAACACCATCAGCATGACAACCGTTCAACTTGGCATGATTATTGGTGCAAGTGCCAGTGGGTTTATTATTGCCGCCGCTTCGCCCGTGACCGTGATGTTACTGAACACCATTACCTATATTGTTTCTGGGGTTTTGACACTTTTTATTCGTGTGACAGTCAAATCTATTTCTGAAACCAAAAGCACGTATCTCGAGGACTTAAAAGCTGGTTGGGCATACTTGCGCTCTAACCCCAATCTTTGGTTTCCCTACTTTGGCGGCTTAATGCTGTTTAGCACCATTCAAACCGTCAATGTCTTACTTGTGCCTTTTGTTAAAGATGTGCTTTTGCTCAAAGCGGACGCACTGGGTTTAATAGATGCAGCTTGGGCGGTTGGGGCAGTGGCGGCTGGCTTTACAATGGCAAAAGCGGTGGCACACTTTGGGCGAGAACGACTGATGTTGCTCTCGCCCTTGCTGCTCTCTATTTGCCTATTTGCTTTTAGTTTCTCGAGTGTGCTTTGGGTGGCGCTTTTGTTATATGCCTTTGGCGGGTTTTTTATTCGCGGCAATATCTTGTACCGCACCACCAGTCAAGAACGTACTAATTTAGATTTTCAAGGCAGGGTCGAAAGCATGGTTGGGGTTGTCTCGAGTTTAGCGGCACTTTTAATTTATATACTGATGGGTGCATTACAAGAATTTGTTAGCCCAAGAGCCTTATATTGGTTGCAAAGTCTGGTACTGTTAGCACTGGCATTCTGGGCTTGGCGGATGCTGCCAAAATTCAAGACTGCCAATGTGTGATAGTACAAACCTGCTCGAGTCTAATAGATTTGGCTAAGCCAATCGAATCATTTGTTCCCAGCATTCTTTTTCGGAAACATGCAGCGCTTCATGAACCGCATAATCAAAAAACGAGTAGTCCTTGAATGTGCCTCCCAATTCGGATTTTCTGATTAAATCAGGATAAAACATCAGCGACCATTACCGAATAATCTTTGCGGGTTCTATTCCCACAGCACGGCGGGCTGGAATAAACGCAGCCAATAAAGTAGCCACCAAACTCACCAGACTGACCCACAAAAAATCGGTGGCTCGAGGGTCGGCGGGTAAGGCGTTAATAAAAAAAAGATCGCCCGGTAAGCGAAACGGGAATGCCACAAAGTAATACGAAACCGCTAAGCCAAGCAGATTACCAAGTATTAAACCAATGCCGCCAAGTACCGCGCCTTCGAGAATAAAAATGTTTTGAATCGTGCTGGCACTTGCGCCCATCGCCCGCAAGATGGCAATTTCTTGGGTTTTTTCAAAGACGGTCAGTAAAAAGACATTGACCATCCCAAAAGCCGCCACAATCAGAATCAAAACCAAGACCGCACCAATCACTTGTTTTTGCAAATTCATTGAATCAATTAAGTTGCGGTAGGCATCTTGCCAAGGTCTGCCATAAAATTCTGAAGATGTGTTCGGCTCGAGACTGGCTGGAAGGGTGTTGGCGAGTCTAGGTGCGAGATTCTGGTCGGTTAAGCGCACATGGTAGCCACTGATGTTGCTGCCCGCTTGCTTGGCGGTTTGCAGAGCGCTAAGACTGACAAACGCAATCACATTATCTATTTGGTAATTGTTGGTGGTGTACGAACCGTGATACTTAAAGCGGGTGCGTTTGACCTTAGAAAAATCTAAGCCATCGAAAACCAGCATAAAAATTTCATCGCCAATTAACGGCGATAACGAACGGGCGAGGTCTCGTCCAAGCATAATTCCGTCTGGTGGCAATTTCTCGAGCCGCAACTGGTCATCGGGGTTTAGACTGAGTGCTTTGGCTTCCTCGCGTGGATTCACCCCGTACAAAAGCGCTGGAGCTTGTGTTCCGCCTCGCCCTTGAGCCGCACGTCTCGAGAGCAAACTAAAACTTTCTAAATACGGAGCAAATGCCAACACCTCGGGCGTGGTTTTTAAGCGCTGCTCGAGTTTAGCGTCTGGTTTGCTACCACCAAGGTCTTTTTGCCAAGACTCGAGCGAAATATGCGGTTGGGCTTTGATGGTGGCGGTAAATAACGCATCTATAAAACCATTGGTCAAAGACAGTGCCGTGGTCAGAACCATCACACCAATGGCTACACCAATCACACTGATGAGATTTTGCATAGTGCGTTTTTTGAGGTGGCGCACGGCTAAAAACCATGAGAGTTTTAGATTCATCTTTTTGTCTTTCCGTCTAAGGTCAGAAGCGGCGCGTATAAATCTGGGCGGCGGTCTCTAAAAAAACCCATTCCAGCCCGAAAAGACCTTGCCCACTCGAGATTCAGGGTAGCAGTTAAAATTGTTTCTTCGCTTTGCCCAGCCTCGGCTAGTTTTTCTCCGCTTGGGTCACAGATAAAACTCGAGCCGTAATAAGTTTGCACATACCCTTCGATGGTTTCTGTGCCAACGCGGTTGGCTGCCCCCAAGTACATGGCATTACAGACCGCATGTCCAATCATCGCCCGTTGCCACGCATGATGGGTATTTGGCGAAGAAACACTTTCGGGTTCTGAACCAATGGCAGTTGGGTACAACAAAATTTCTGCACCAAGTAACGCCATCGCCCTTGCACTTTCTGGATACCACTGGTCCCAACAAATTCCCGTGCCAACCATTCCAGCCGAAGTCGGATACGCCTTAAAACCAGTATCGCCCGGATTAAAATAATACTTTTCGGAATAACCCGGTCCATCTGGAATATGGCTTTTGCGGTACACCCCAAGAATCTCGCCGCTCGAGTCTATGGTTGCCACACTGTTAAACCGCGCTTGACCTGCTTGTTCAAAAAAAGATACTGGCAAGACTACACCAAGTTCTCGAGCCAGTGCTTGAAATTTTGGAATAAACGGGTGCTGCTCGAGTGGATTCGCCCAAGCAAAATATGCCTCACGTTGCACCTGACACCAGTACAGATTCTCAAATAATTCTGGTAGCAGAATCAGCTTTGCGCCTTGAGCGGCGGCTTCCCGCACAAAGAAAATGGCTTTCTCGAGGTTAGACTCGAGTGAACTGGTCATGGACATTTGAATGATTGCAAGTTTCATTGATTACTCCCTTTTACTTGTATGATTGGTTTCTTTGTTTTAGAACCTTCATATGACACTTGTAAGCATTGTAGCGGATGACGCTTAGTTGGCTGTATTGTAATCTTCTGGTATGAGCTTTTTTGTTGCTACTGACATGTTTTTGCGAATAGACTCCACAGATGATGTGCTATTGGCTATAGGGCTTTGTTATGGCGCTTCTGGCTTGTTGCTGACGGAAGCTGACCTTGCCCCGAGTTTCTTTGATTTGCGGTCTGGTTTAGCTGGTGAACTCTTTCAGAAATGCACCATGTACAACTTGCGATTAGCTTTGGTGGTCGTAGATTTAAGTATTTACAGCCCTCGAGTGTCCGAACTTGCTTTTGAACATCAAACCCACCGAACAATCCGATTTTTTGACTTAAAAGAAAAAGCCTTGGCGTGGTTAAATTAGACTTTGGGCTGCTGTTGGGTAACACAATGAAAACTCCCTCCACCATGAATTAACCCATAACTCGAGCTTCCAATCACTTGGCGGTTTGGAAAAAGTGGTTTTAAAATCTCGAGGGCAATTTGGTCGTTGGGGTCGTTGTACATCGGTACAATCACACAGCCATTGCCAATGTAAAAATTAGCATAGGTTGGTGGCAACCTCTCCCCTTCTACACCTTCATTTCTAGCCATTTCGCCGCTTAAGAACATTCTATTTTGGGGCAGTGGCAAAGTAACAATTTCAAACGGCTGACCGTGAGCATCGGTAAAAGTCTTGAGCAGCACTAAATTCTTCTCGAGAACCGCGTAATTTGGGTCGGTGACATCTTCGCAGATACAAGTAATAATCGTGTTGCTCGAGACAAACCGAGTGATGGTGTCTATATGTCCGTCGGTGTGGTCGTTTTCCATGCCATCCTCGAGCCAAAGTATTTTTTCTATACCAAGGTTATCGCGTAGGGCTTGCTCGAGTTGAATTTCGGTCATATTTGGGTTGCGGTGTTTCTCGAGTAAACATTGGCGGGTGGTCAGCAGCACTCCTGCCCCGTTGACCTCGAGTGCGCCGCCTTCCATCACAACATCGGTTTGAAAACGTTTTATGTTTTGGTTATTGCAAATAAATTCTGGGATTTTATCGTCTAAGTCTGAATCGAATTTGTTGCCCCACCCGTTAAATTTCCAGTCTATGGCAGCAATTTCTTGCCCCCGAGTCACAAAAATCGGAGCGCAATCCCTAAACCAAACATCGTTATGCGACTGCAAATGAAAACGCACATTGCTGCCCTCGAGCCGAGTTTGGGCATCGGTTAAGGCTTCTTGGTCACGGCAAACCAGTTCGACCCGCTCAAAGCTCGAGAGTAACCGCAAAAAAGCTGCAAAGTCCGTCCGAACTGCCTCAAGATAGCCTAGCCACATTTGGTTATTGGCTGGGTAAGCCGTCCAAACGCATTCGTGCTGCGCCCATTCTGCGGGCATGGTGAAACCTTGTTCTTTAGGGGTTAAATTCATGCTGTTTAGCATAAGCGATGCTTTCATAGAAAACAATTTCTGTTCATAGCATAAAGTGTGTTAGATTACCGCCATGACCTCGAGCCTAGACAGCACCCCCGAAAACTCGAGCCATTTTCCATACGCCGCCTACCGCCCCGGGCAACGCGAAGCCTTGGATGCCGCTAGGGGCGCATATGCTCGAGGTAAGCGGGTTGTGGTGATAGAAGCCCCGACTGGCGCGGGGAAAAGCGGTATTGCTGTTACTCTGGCACGCGAAGCCAAGAATGCCTATATTTTAACGGCGCAAAAAATTTTACAAGACCAATACATCCGCGATTTCCCAGACCTCGCCTCGGTTAAGGGTCGCAGCAATTATCCATGTCTGGTGATGGACACCCACGCGGGTGCAGCCCCATGTTTGGCGGGCAAGAAATTCCCAGCTTGTGATGATTGCACCTATTTAATTGCTAAAGACGACGCGCTTCATGCCAGTATTGCCACGCTTAATTACCCGTATTTTATGGGTGAAATCAATCATCAAGGGGCATTTCAAAAACGCGATTTGTTAATTTTAGACGAAGCCCACAACACCGAAGAAATGCTGATGCGTTTTGTTGAAGTGATGGTTTCAAAAAGCACCTTAGCACGGGCTGGCATAGATATTGATTTTCCACAAATCACCGACCTTGAGGACAGAATTTCATTTGTAGCAAGTTTAATCCCCGATATGATGCGAGCGCTTATTCGGCTCGAGGAACAAATTAAAACCCTTGAAGCCCCACCACCAGACATTAGCGTGCAGAAAAATGAGTTAGAAAATTTAGTTCGCCGTGCGGTGATGCTGCGTGATTCACCCGACGCGGGTTGGATTGCCGAACAATCAGACGATGTGACTTTTGATGGCAGCGTCCAGTGGTGGAAATTTCGCCCGATTATGGTCAATGCTTTTGCCGAAGAATTTTTGTTTCGCCACTCGAGCCGAATTTTAATGCTCTCTGCCACAATCCTAGATGCCGAAACCTTTCTTCGCGCCCTTGGGATTGACCCCGCCGATGCCGCTTTTATTCGTGTGCCAAGTAGCTTTCCGCCGCAAAATCGCCCGATTTACCCACTGAATGTCGCCAGACTGAACCGCGATACTTTGGATGCTGAACTGCCCAAACTCAGCGCCGTGATTGCCAAGTTGCTCGAGAAACACCAAGGCGAAAATGGAATTATTCACGCCCACAGCTATAAAATTCTGCGCTATTTGGTCAGTACCCTGCCAGCCGGCAAACGCCTGATTTATCATTATGATTCTGCCAGCCGCGAAGATGCGCTCGAGCGTCACCTGACCTCGAATTTACCAAGTGTACTGCTGACACCCAGCATGACCGAAGGGGTGGATTTAGCCGACGAACAAGCCCGTTTTCAAGTGATAATCAAAGTGCCATACCCCTACCTTGGCGACCCTCAAGTCAATGCCCGAAGACTCATAGACCCCGCTTGGTACGAATGGCGTACTGCTTTGCGAATTGTGCAGGCATACGGACGAGCCGTTAGAAGCTCCGAAGACCATGCCACCACCTACATCCTCGATTCGATGTTTGGGATGTGGGTCTCGAGACAACAAAAACGCCTTCCAAAGTGGTTTCTCGAGGCAATCGCCAAGGAGCGCTAAGGAACTGTCCGAAAATAAAATCCGTGAATCGTCAGTCGAGGCTTCTTGACCATAAACGCGCACCTGACGGGCATGGTCGCATGCCTCGCCCTACAGTAAAAATCTCGTGCTAAACCGTAGGGGTTAGGCATGCCTAACCCACTAACGGTTAATGATAATCCATTCCTAAATCAGGAAGCGCGAACAGCCCGCAAGGTGCTGTCTTGTGAGCAAGAAGTTATTTACGGACAAATCCTAGTCAAATTTAAGCATGGAAATTTGACTTGATTATACTACGGTAAAGCCATGAGTCAAAGCATCGGTGAATACCTGCTCGAGTTACAAAACCGAATGGCA
>JANNEE010000185.1:0-5442 GCA_031388325.1 Deinococcales bacterium | reverse complement strand
AATATCGCCAGAATCGCCATCACCTGCATTGTTGAGGTAAATACCATCTATGACATTGACCCAGCGCTCACCGACTTTTTTAGCAGTTAAGGCACTGCATTGCGTAACATTGTAATTGGTGGTTTCCGATAATTTGGCAATGCTGCCATCACCTAGGTTACTGATTTCATAAGACAGTGGTATATAGGTTCTAAGGGCATTGGTTTGGCTAAAGTATTCTGATAATCTGCCCGAGGCAATTAAACGCCGTGCATTTTCCGAATCGCCGCCAATCGTGGCGACATCTATTCTCGAGTTCCGCAAGACTTTTTTTTGTTCAGCCGATAAATTGCCTTCGATTTCGACTGTACCGCCTTTGTAGAGCGCATCTAAAGTGGCACTCATCTCTTGGCTGCTGGCTGTCGAGGTTAAAGAGAACATCAGCACTCGCCCATATGTGATGCTCGAGACGTAAACCGGAATGTTATCGCGCCCAAGGTTGCCTTGGGTGATTTGGGCATCAAGGTCGGCTTGACTAAATTGAGAACTTAAGTAACTCGAGGGGGTTTGTGGGGCAGCCACCGACACGGTATAGGCGGTTTCTCTAAAAATTGCGGTGATGGTGCGTTCGTTGGCGTTGCGCTAAAAGTCAAAGGTGGCTTTGGCAGAACTGCCCATGTATTTGGCAGAAATTCCCAGCGAAAGGGCAATTTGTTCTGCCGAATAACTATCGGTTTTCAGGTAAGAAACACTGGTGGCGGGCTTGACTCCGTTTTTCTCGGCGGTTTCGATTAAGTTACCGATGGCTGCGCCAACACTGATGTTATCTGGATTGTTAATCGTAGCGCTGTTGGTAGCCGTTTGTAAACTGACCGACAAACCAAGTGAGGCGCGTTGACGAATCGGTAGTTCTTTTAACGAACCAATCCCGAGTTTGTAGCCTTTACCTTGTAGCAACGCCCCAGCCCAAAGCACATTGGCATCGGGATTAAAGGTCACAATTTTATCGGGTGTTTCGGTGATGCTGTACGGGGTAGTGGTGCAGTCATAAGCCGTTCTATCCACAGCTTGAACCGCACGGCTGCTGCTGCCAACCGCTCGGTTTTGGTCTGGCAGACTAGGCGAAAAGACCTCCCAAGTTGGTAAGCCAAGCACCAAATTATTAAAGGTGGCTCGAGCATCGGGTGTTGTCGGGGCTGGTGGCGTGGGTGGCATGGGTGCAGTCACAACCCTTTGAATATCACCTTTTTTATTTAAGACAAACAGTGTTCCCTTGTTATCGGTAGCGATTCTGGTCGCATCCAGCACAGAAGCCGCCACAGTCCAGCCTGTACCACCATCCCACAACCAAATGCGGTTAAAGTCTGCCCCAAGCACATAAACCGCGCCGTTGGCAGCTATGGCTATTGCCTTGGCTTGTCCCGAAACTCTTTGTTCTTTGCCGCCCACGTACCTTGAGATTTCACCATTTGCTCCAACAGTCCACGGGTTGCCTTTGGGGTCAACCGCGACTTGTGAAGCCGTGCCAAGGCTTTTTCCCCAACTCGAGCCGTTTAGTGGCACAACATCGCCAGTCAAACTGACGCTGTAAACCGCGCCATTTGCGCCGATGGCAATATCTTGGGCTTTCCCCGCAAGGTTGCTCCAGGCATTTTTATTAAAACGCACCATTCGGCTGTCAGACTTGGCAATTGCCCAAGCATTGCCTTGTGGGTCTACCGCAATTCGGCTAAGGGCGGTGGAATTCTGTTTTTTCCAAGTGTTGTTGCTTCGGCTGTAGGCGGTGCTGTCTGCGCCGATAATCCAAATCTGATTATTTGCACCAATGGCAATGTCCTTGGCTGTGCCAGCAATTTTTTGCAAGGTCACTTGGGCTGAGGCAACCATTAAAGCGGTAATACTTACGGCAGTTAGAGCGGGAATAAATCCGAACGATTTTCTAATCATAGTAATCTCCTCAAAAGCATCAATCAACGCAAACCAAAAGAATCATACAAAATGAGGCGTAAATTGGGCGTAAACTCCCAGATTCTCGAGTTTTTTGGCTGTACTTGGTCATTTCCATCAATTTTTCAACTTTCATGCAGCCTGCCATTGGAGGTTTGATAATCGGCTAGACTCGAGTCTATGAACGACTTAACTTGGAATCTTGGGCTTTTGTACAACAGCCTAACCGACCCAAAACTCAAAACTGACCTCGAGACGGCACAAAAACGTGCTGATTCCTTTGCTACAAGTTACAAGGGCAAACTCTCGAGCCTCGAGCCAGAAACGGCTTTAGTGGCACTTGACGAACTCTACGACATCACTAAACTTGTTAATCGCCCCGTTTGGTTTGCTCGGCTGAGTTTTGATTTGGACACCGGCAATCTTGAAGCCAAAGCTGTGCTTGACGATTTGCGTGGTATTCAGGCAAAAATCCTGAACACCACCACTTTTGCTTGGCTCGAGTTATCTAATTTACCCGATGATATTTTTGCAGCTTGGTCAAACGACCAAACCCTAAAAGATTACTGGTATTCATTATCTCGGAATCAAAAATCCAAACCATACTTGCGTTCAGAACTCGAGGAACAAATTCTACGTCAAAAGAACTTAACCGGGACTCAGGCATGGGTGCAGTTGTACGGTGAGATTTGCAGCAACATTAAAATCCCGTTTACCGTGGATGGTACTGAGCAGCATTTAACGGTTGACCAACTCCGAGCGCTACGGACTCGAGCCGACCAAAACATTCGCCGCGAAGCCACCAAAGCCCTTTTTGCGGCTTTTGAAGAACGTGCCCATGTTCTGACCTATATTTTTAATACCGTTTACCAAGATTATAAACTCGAGAGTCTGGATTTGCGTGGCTATCCGCACCTGCTCGAGCCGACAGTTATTAACGACGGAATTACCCGTGAAGATGTGCAAATGCTCTTTGATGCCACGGCTAAAAACACGGGCATCATTCAAGAATTTTTTAAGGTCAAAGCCAAGTTACTGGGCATCTCGGATTTCTCGAGTTTTGATGTGCTTGCCCCACTTGAAGCAGTGGATGAAACAATAGAATTTGAAAAAGGCAAGGCGCTGGTACTCGAGGCATTTGGACGCTTTGACAACGAGTTACAAGACTTGTCTTCAGACTTTTTTAATGGTCGTATAGATGTGATGTCCCGAGCCGGCAAACGCGGCGGGGCATACTGTTGGGGTTCTAATCCAAACGACCCAGCCTTTATTTTGCTGAATTACAACGACCGTTTAGATGATGTTTTTACGCTGGCACATGAACTCGGACATGGGGTGCATCATGAGTTAAGCCGAGTTCAAAAACCAGTCAACAGTGGTCACACCACCAGCCTTGCCGAAACCGCCAGTACCTTTGCCGAAATGCTCTTAGCCGATGTGCTGCTGGGGAGTGCCACACCAATTCAAAAACGCGAAATTCTGGCGGGGCTGCTCGAGAAAGCCGCCAGTACACTTTTTAGGCAAGTGCAAATTACCCAGTGGGAACTCAAAGCCCACCAAGAACGCGGTCAAGGTGTGGTCTCGAGTGAGCGTTATAGCCAGATTTGGCTCGAGACTTGCAAGGACACTTACGGCGATGCGGTACAACTGACCAGCGGTGATGCGTGGGCATGGGCAAGTATTCCACACACCCTGAATTACCGTTTTTACTGTTACTCCTATGCTTTTGGAATGCTTTTGGTCTTGGCGCTTTACCAGCAGTATAAACTCGAGGGCGCGGCAAATTTTGCCCCAAAATACAAGCGCTTTTTAGCCAGTGGCAACAAAGCCAGTCCTGCTGAGTTACTCGGCGAACTTGGCATTAACACCAAAGACCCTAAGTTTTGGGAAAGTGGTTTTGCGGTGGTCAAAGATTGGCTGGTACAGTTCAAAGCCTTGGTTTAAGGATTTGTCCGTAAATAAAATCCGTAAATTGTTGGGCGAGGCATGCCTCGCCCCTACGACAAAAATCTTGTACTAAACCGTAGGGGTTAGGTATGCGACCATGCCCGTAAGGTGCGCGTTTATGGTCAAGAAGCCTAACCCTTTTGCGATCCACAATGATTCATCGTCAAATCGGGATTTTATTGCTGGACAATTCCTAAGTATCAAAAACAATAATTTTTTACCCCTATTTTGTTGGTTCAATAAACGAGAACGGATTGGCGAAAGGATTTTTCATGGTGGTATAACCAGTCAATTCCATATAACCAACGCCTCGAGTCGTGCCAGAAATACTAATTGCACCTTCGTAATAGTTAAAACCAGCCGTGGCTCGAGCCTCGACTTCTTGGGCATTGACCACTGGTTTAATGTTTAGGACTGTGCCATCTTTTAAGCGCACATACCAGCGCACAGGGTATTTTCCGCCACTGGTCGGAGAAACCCAGTAATCCCAAGGCTGCATTTCAAAATTACGTTCTTCGGAAGTGCTGCCGTCGGGTTTGACAATGCTGGCAAAACGATCCGAAACCTCGCCTTTTTCGTTGCGTAAGCTGTAGAGCATAATATCGCGCCCGTCCTCGAGATTCATGCTCATCCAATCCCAACGCGGCGAAGAACTGGCACTGCCATCGCCACTTGCACCTAAGCCACCACCCCATTGATGATCCAGCCATGCGATTCCGCTAACAGGTTCGCCATTGTACGTGCCGCTAATCTCGAGGCGGGTAGCACTGGTGTAATACATGCGTCCTGTTTCAAAGTTGCCGCTCCAACCGGGTCCATGAATCGCTTCTGGGCGGGTCGGACGGAGTTTGAGGTCTACAGTTTCGCGGTTCTTGATGCCAAATTTGGCGGTGTAAATGCCGTTGGCTTCCCGTGTCATACGCCAATCGCCAAGTCCAACATTCATGACCTTAGTATCGGCAAAACCAATTTTGGTGGCAACATCGGGTTTAGCCCGTGGCACAGTGCTGTATTCGCTGCTCTGAAAACTGCCAGTTTGTTTATCCACAATGCTGTAATGCCCAAAAAACAAGGCATCTGGAAACAGACTGGCAAGGTTATACGGCGTGCCATCGGGGATATAAACCTGAAAAATAGCTGCCGCAATGCCTTTTGTACCTGTTTTGGTCTCGAGATGGGCGTTTAAGTACCACCATTCAATTGGGGCTTTGTGTGCGCCTTGGTCAAGAATTGGGTCGGGTTTACGTTCGACAAAAGGCTCGAGCGGACGCATCGTGCTAGGCGCACAAGCCACCAGAACTGCACCAAGTAAAAGCAAGAATCTTTTCACGTTCTAAGTTTACGTGAATTTATGGTCTCGAGCAGCAAGCCAAGCCACTAAACGAATGAGGAAAGAGAAAAATAACTTTCTCTTTCCTCGACTTTTTAATTTAGCACTTGCGGCAGAATTACCGTAAAGGTACTGCCCAAGCTCGGAGCGCTCGAGATTTTAACGCTACCGCCGTGGGCTTCAACAATTCGTTGGGCAATCACTAAACCTAAGCCCGTGCCGTCTGGGTTGTACTCGGG
>JANNEE010000183.1:0-7887 GCA_031388325.1 Deinococcales bacterium | reverse complement strand
CATTGACCAGATTAGCGGCTCGAGGTGGGGCGCATATTCTGTGCGAAAAACCGATTGCCACGACTTTAGAAGCTGCGCTGCAAATGCAGGACGTTTGTCAAGCCACAGGAGTGCAATTTATGACCGCCTACCCAATGCGCTTTGACTCGAGCCTGATTTCCTTAAAGGCGCGATTAGCCCAAAAAGACTTGGGACGGGTTTTAGCGATTATTGGCATCAACCACGCCGAGAACCCGATGCACCGCCGCGCATGGTTTGCCGATAAGCACCTTGCAGGTGGTGGCGCAGTCATGGATCACACGGTTCACTTGACCGATTTGTACAGGTGGTTGCTGGGGACTGAAGTCAGCCGCGTCCAAGCCGAAGTCAGCAACCCATTTTTTCCAGACCTCGAGATTGACAGTGCCGGCTTTGCCACGCTGATTTTAGGAACGGGCGAAACTCGAGTACCAGCCAGTATAGATTGTTCATGGAGTCGCCCTGTTGGAATTTATCCACGTTGGGGACACCTAAAACTCGAGGTTATTCTTGAAGATGGGGCTTTTGAAATAGATGCCTTTGCGGGTAAATTAAGCCTCTACTCGAGTCGCGCCCCACGAATTGCCAATTGGCTTGGTTGGGGGTCAGATGCCACCGCCAAGATGCTAGGTGCGTTTTTGGATGCGGTGCGTTCAGACACACCCGTACCGATTACTTGGCAAGATGGGTATGAAGGACTGCGGGTTGCGCTTGCTTGTTATGACTCGAGCGACCAAGCCCGTGAGGTGCTGCTTTAAGGTCAAGAAGCGACCAAGCCCGTGAGGTGCTGCTTTAAGGCGTTATGGCTTTGCCCTCACACCATCTGCCTCGTTCACCACCACACCAATGGTATGTTCCAATTGGGCGATTCTCGAGGGCAGCCCGAATGGATTCTATCGGAATCCGAATTGCAAATCTGGTTTTTTGATGCCAAAGCTGCAAATGTCCCATGCCTAAAAGCGCTGTAACTCGAGCCGCACGGTTGACAGCTAAATCAAATAAGGCATTTTGGAGATGTTGATTCATCCGCCACAGCATAGCGTTTTTGAAGTTTATGTGAATTTTATTGTCATTTTCTATTCAATTGCTTCACACTAAAAGCGCTACAATACACCCATGAAATCACTTGGTTTATTGGCAGCCGCTTTTGCACTGCTTGGTGCTGGCTTTTTTCTGGGTCGGGTCAGTCTTCCAAATACAGCCCTTGAAGCTCGAGCAGCCCGAAGTTCTTCTGCCTTGGTGATGGTGCAAAATGCTGCCCCGCAAACCCAACAGCCAGCCCCTAACGACCCTCGAGAACTGATTCCATTAGGTCCAAACGGTCAGCAACCTGGTCAAGGGCAACAACCTCAACCCGGTCAAGGACAAGCCCCGGCAGATTGCCCTGTGCAAATCTACCAAGATGGTCAACTCTTTACCTTCCCGCGCCCCGGTCAACAACCCGGTCAAGGACAAGGCAATCAACCCGGGCAACCTGGCGGAGCGCAAGAACTGATTCCCTTGAATCCCGGTACACCCTCGAGTCCAAGTACACCAAGCACACCCTCGAGTCCAAACACCCCAACAAACCCCAGAAGTTAGCCAAAACAGTTTTCAACCTTTTGTCCTTTGCCTTTATTCACACGTCCTTCATTCCCATACCGCAAACTGGAGCATAATGAACACCCCCCTTAATCCCAAAGATGTCATGGATGCCAGCGCTAAAATTCGCACCCTTTTATTTGAAGTCAAACGTGTCATCGTTGGGCAAGATGTGATGCTCGAGCGCTTACTGGTGGCTTTGATTGCTCGCGGACATATTTTAATTGAAGGTGTTCCGGGTCTGGCAAAAACTTTAGCGATTAAAAGCACCGCCGACGCGATTGGTGCAAGTTTTAAGCGGATTCAATTTACCCCAGACCTTGTTCCAGCCGATTTAATTGGCACGCGAATTTATAATCAAAAAGAAGCCAAGTTTGAAACCGAACTTGGTCCGATTGTGGCAAATCTGATTCTAGCCGACGAAATTAACCGCGCTCCAGCTAAAATTCAAAGTGCGCTGCTCGAGGCAATGCAGGAGCGGCAAGTGACGATTGGGCAACAGACGTTTCCACTGCCTAACCCGTTTTTAGTTCTTGCTACCCAAAACCCTATCGAGTCCGAAGGCACATACTTTTTGCCTGAAGCCCAAGTGGATAGGTTTATGTTCAAGGTCGTGATTTCTTATCCTGGTTTCCACGAAGAAATGACAATTGTAGATCGTGTCAGTGCCAAGTTCGATAAGTTAGATGTTAAACTGACCCTAGATGAACTGGTCAAGCTGCAAGGCATGGCAGACCAAGTGTACGTTCACCCGAGTGTCACCGAGTACGCCGTGCGTCTAGCTCGAGCCACCCGTGAACCATCGGAAGCCAAACTACCCGAACTGAAAAAATTTATTTCGATAGGTGCAAGTCCTCGAGCCAGCATCAATTTAATTTTAGGCGCTAAAGCCCTTGCGATCATGCGTGGACGCGAATACGCCCTACCCGAAGATGTCCGCGACTTAGCCTTTGATGTGCTGCGCCACCGTATTATCCCTAGTTACGATGCGCTGGCAGATGGAATCAGCATGGAAGGCATTATCAGCCAAATTGTGCAGAACATTTCCCTCCCAAGGGTTCATCTTGGCGACCCGTACAAATCGGTGGATGCTGTCCCGAATCCCAGTCCGATGAACAACATCGAAGTTAATTTGTAATCCTGTTTTTTACCGAGCAACCAAAGAATAATACACCACCAATACACCGTAGGGGCGAACCTCTGTGTTCGCCCAGCCCAAGCTAAGGATTAACCGTGACACTTGTTCAATCTTCAAAACCGACCCGAACCCCATTTTGGCGACGCGCCCCGAAACCAAAAGCGCTTCCTGTTGCTTTGCCAGCCGTCTCGAGTGTCGTAAAGCCAATAGCCTTACCAGAACAATTGCTGCGAAAGCTGGAGTTTACAGTTCTTAAACGCTTGGATGGTTTTTTGTTCGGTGAGTACACAGGGGTCTTTTACGGACCCAGCTTAGATTTAGCCGAAGTTCGACCCTACCAACCGGGCGATGAGGTACGGCGCATAGATTGGAATGTGACCGCCCGTTCTGGCGAACTGCATGTGCGTCAGTACCGTGAGGAACGCGAAATCACCGCTTGGATTATCGTGGATGCCAACCCGAGTATGCACTTTGGCACACGGCGTTTAACCAAATATCAATTGGCGCTCGAGTTTGCGGCTTTGGCAGCCCGAATTTGCACCCGACACGGCGATAAAGTCGGGGCGTTAGCCGTCAGTGCCACTGGCATTAAACTGATTCCAGCCGGAAGTGGACGGCAACAAGCGCTGCGTATTGTGGATGAATTAACCAAGCTCGAGAATCAAACTGCTGCCACCCACACCAACCTTGGGACTGCCCTTGAACAAGTGGCGAAAACTTTACGGCGGCGCGGTTTGGTTTTTGTGATTTCGGATTTTCTCGAGCCACCAGCCCTATGGGAAAAGAACCTCTCGAGGCTAGGCATTAAACACGACCTGATTGCGGTGCGAACCATTGACCCAGTGGAACGCGAATTGCCCAAAGTTGGCGGGGCGCGGTTTCGTGACCCTGTGTCGGGTCAAGAAACATGGGTAGACACCTCCGATAAAGCTGTCCAAGCTGCCCATCAGCAGATGGTGCTTGAACGCGAGAACCGAATTCAAAAATCCTTTAGACGCGCCACCGTAGACCACTTAGAACTGATTACCGCAAACGGGATTCTCAATCCTTTACTTAAATTTGCGATTCGCAGAAAAGGACGGCGTTAAATGACTTTTGCTTCTCCTGAAATGCTGTTACTTTTGCTGCTCGTGCCACTGGCTTGGTTTGGTTTAACTCGGCTCGAGGCGCGGCGTAAAAACACAGCGCTGGCGTATGCCGATGCGAATTTACTGGGCAACACGATTAAAACTGCGCCCAAGCTGCATTCAAACATCCCTCGAGTCTTACAGTTATTGGCTTTGGCGGCGCTGCTGTTTACCTCATCGCGCCCAACGGCGACCTTATCTTTGCCACAAAACAAAGCCGCTGTGATGATTGCCTTAGACACCAGCCGTTCAATGCTTGCCCCAGATGTTGAACCCACAAGGCTCGAGGTTGCCAAAGGTGTAATCAAAGACTTTGTAAAACTCGCGCCACAAGACACCCGTATTGGCTTGGTCACATTTTCTGAAAGTGCGGCAGCCGTCGTACCCGTCACGACCGACCGAACCCAGTTACTCGAGCGGCTCGAGAAGGTAAAAGTTTCCAACACCACCAGTTTAGCCGACCCAATTGTGGCGGGTGTGCGCTCTTTGCCGGGGCGGGCGGCGGCGATTATTCCGCAGGGTTTACCGGGCGCGTTGCGCCCCAATCAGCCAAATCCGAATCCCAATGCTAAACCCATAAATATCGCCGCTCTGCCGCCGGGCGCGATTTTTTTACTGTCTGATGGGGTTGGTAATGTTGGTGCGGATGTTAGACTTGCTACCCAATTTGCTAAAACCTATAAAGTCAAGGTTTATACCGTCGCCATTGGTAAACAAGGTGGGGCAGTCGCCAAAATAGACGGGCAAGACTTTTTTATTCCCTTTAATGCCGAAACCTTAAAACAAATTGCCCAACTTGGCGAAGGGCAAGCCGTAACCAACGACAAAGCCGAACTCGAGAAGGTCTTCAAAGAACTCGGTACAGCCATTCGTTTTGAACCCACCAAACTCGAGTTAAGCGGTATTTTGTCGGGTTTAGCATTACTTTTTTTACTTATTTCGGCAGGTCAGAATCTACTTTGGCATCGGAGGTTGGCATGAACCAGTCACACATGGGCATGAACCAGTCACACATGGGGAGGTTGGCATGAGTTTTACTTGGATTTGGTTACTTTTGGCGCTTTTGGTCATTCCTGTGCTGGCTTATTTGTACTTACGCAGTCAAGCCCGTCCTGCCGAAAGTGTGGTGCTTCACCCGGACGCAGAATTTTTGCAACGCATTTCCCAGAAGCGATTTTCAAAAGGACGCGACATCCCAACCCTAGTGTTTTTACTGGCAATTGGCATGTCGGTGGTGGCATTGGCTCGCCCAAATGCACCTATTCCAGTCCCAGACAACAAAACCACGATTATGATTACCCTTGATGTTTCGCTTTCAATGGATGCCAAAGATATTGTTCCGACCCGCTTTGTTGCCGCCCAAGAAGCGGCTCGGTTATTTATTAAACAACTTCCCAAAGGCACTAAAGTTGGTTTAGCCAGTTTTGCGGGTTACGCCGCAATTAACGTCAGTCCTACATCTGCCCACGAAGAAGTCTTAAAAGCCATAGATGAACTGTCAATGGGACGAGGCACCGCCATTGGTGCGGGTATCCGCGAATCGGTTTCGGCACTACCCGGACGTAACGCCGATGGACTAACCAAGCCTGAGAAAAACCCACCACCTGTAGCCGTGGTACTCCTGACCGACGGACGCAACAACCGCGAACCAGACCCAATCGAAATGGCTGGCATGGCACGCGACCAACAAGTTAAAATTTACACCGTCGGGCTTGGCACAGAAAGTGGTTCAATCAACCTCGAGAGTGGCGGTTTTCGTGTCGGTTTTGACCCCGAAACCCTAAAACAAATTGCCGCAACCACAGGCGGACAATACTTTGAAGCCCGCAGCGCAGGACAACTGAACGCCGTCTATAAAAGCCTAGGGCGCAGCATCGGTTGGACAACCCGTCCGGGCGAAGTCACACACTTGGCGGCGGCTTTGGCTGGAATTTTACTTTTTGTTTCACTGGCAACCGGTGAACTGAACCGCCGTGTGGTCTAGCTTCATAAAATCTCCACTTGACTAAATCATAATTTTATTTGTACCAAACTTAGGAGGTATTTATGAAACAAGACCTGTACCGTTACGTGGTGGATGAATTCGTTGAAGATTACCAACATGGAGAAATCAGTCGCCGTGAATTCCTGCGCCGTATGGCACTGCTTGGCGGCGGTGTGGTTGGTGCAGCCGCGCTGCTCGAGTCGGTGGGTGTGGCAGCCGCTTCGCAAGCCGAATGGGAACAAGTTTTTGCCAGCATTCCCGAAGCAGAACCGATGCTAAAAGCCCAACAAGTAGACCCAAAAGACCCGAGTATCGAAGCAAGCAGTATTGTCTATACCGACAGAGGCTTTGAACATATGGCGTATCTTGCCCGACCCATTGGTGTAGCCAGTGCGCCGGGTGTACTGATTATCCACGAGAACCGAGGGCTTCAACCACACATCGAAGATGTAGCACGGCGCATGGCAAAAGCTGGGTACATTGCCCTAGCCCCAGATTTGGTCAGCAAGAATGGTGGCACAAAGAAATTTACCGACACGGCTCAAATCTCGAGTTACTTAGCCCAAACCAGTGCTGACGAACATATGGCAAACCTACAAGCCGCGATTTTGGTCTTAAAACGCACATCTGGAATCCAAAGTGAGCGCTTAGGCGTAACTGGTTACTGCTTTGGTGGCGGGCTAACATGGCGACTGGCAACCGAAAGTAAAGAATTACTGGCTGCCGTACCATTCTATGGACCCGCCCCAGACCTTGCTAAAGTTCCGAACATCAGCGCCGCCGTTCTGGGAATTTATGGCGGTAATGATACACGGATTAACGCTGGAATCCCCGCCCTCGAGACTGCCCTAAAAGCTGCCAAAACCAAATACCAAATCAAGATTTTTGAAGGCGCAAACCATGCTTTTCATAACGACACTGGCGCAAATTACAAAAAAGATGCTGCCGAAGAAGCCTGGCGCATGACCCTCGAGTGGTTCAAAACCTATTTGTAGAGCAGAACAATAAAAACCCGTCCAAAGACGGGTTTTTACTAAGAAATCACGGGGTTTTTTGAATCGGTAATAAAAATGTGTCAATCTGACCAAAACCATCTGTACCAGTAAATACACCGTCGGTTTGTCCAATAATTAACAAATAATTGGAACGACTAAGCGCCATACCAAACGGAATATCGGTTTTATCTGAACCACGTTGTTTTGTCCAGAGTTTGGTGCTGTCAACCGCAAACTTCGTAACAAAAACATCCTTCAAACCTGCATTGGTATTGCCAGCAGAACTACCCTCAGTTGAGCCTGCCAGATAAACATGGGTTTCATCGGCGTACAAGGCATGACCAGCATCAAAATTAGCCGTACCAAATTGCCTTAACCACTGCTTTGTCCCCGAAGCATCAAAACGCATCAGCACCACATCCGCCCCACCCGCACTGGTTTGTGTAGCGAACGTACCATAAGTCAAACCGGTTAAGTAGACTCCACTCGAGTCTGTGGCAACCGCATCGGCATAGTCGTTAAAACTTGTACCGAACTGACGCGACCACTGCCCAGCACCAAGCTCGTCGTACTTTACCAAGAATAAATCCGTTCCACCAAAAGCAGTATTGCTTTCAAAACTACCCAGAACCGAACCAGTCACATAAATACCACAACCACAAGCACTGACTGCCACAGCTTTTGGTGATTCATTACCTGACGAAGCAAGTTTCCGTGACCACTTTTCTGCACCCTGCGCTGTAAATACTTGCAACAAAACATCTTTATCGCCAGCCACAGTCAGGGTTGAAGCCACCACCACAATGTCGCCTGTCATTTTATTCACGGCTACACCAGAAACCACTTGGTCACGAACCCCACCAAATTGTTTCACACCCTTTGCCACCCCGCTCGAGTCAAAGAATGCCACAAACCCGTCTTTATCCGCACCATTTGCGAAATCGGGAAACGACCCAGCCGTAGTCCCCACCACATAAACAGCCCCATCAGCCCCAACTGTCACGCCCGCCGCAACATCCTCAAACGGTGTACCCAAAACTCGAG
>JANNEE010000182.1:0-4673 GCA_031388325.1 Deinococcales bacterium | reverse complement strand
AGGATTTGTCCTGAAATAACTTCCCGATTTGAAAATTTCAAATCGTATTTTCTCACAGGGAGACCACAAGGGTCTCCCCTACAGGACGATGTTTTTTCGTAGGGGAGGGGCTTGTCCCCTCCCTGCTTTTCTAAGGATTTTATTCTTGGACAAATCCTAAGGGCAGTTTCACCAAGGCTGCTCCTTTTATTTTCTCGACTTCTCAAAATTACTTTCTTGTGCCACAATAAAGCCATGAGCCTCCTCGAGTTGCAAAAAGAAATGACTCAACTCTCTTTTCATGAACGTGCCGAATTACTTAGGCAATTGCAGCTATCCTTGGGTCAACCAGAACCAGTTTTATTCGAGCCAAGGCAACCCAGAATTTCATGGGCTGGCATTGGAGCTTCTGGCATTGGTGATTTATCTGAACGGGTAGATGAATTGCTTTTTGCTGACCATCCGCTCGAGCGGCGTAGATGATTTTATGCGACACTGGCGCTTTAATCGCCATGGTTGATGCAACCGACAAACATCATTTAGCGATTAAGCCTTTTGAGACACAAGGTTTACTTGTACCAACTTCTGTGTTGTGCGAAGTGGATTATTTTCTTTGTAAATACCTTGGTGAGAATACGGCGAAAACCTTTTTTGAACGGGTTGTCAAAAATAACGAGTTGCTGACGTTTGACCAATTGGATTTAGAGCGAGTCAATCAGATTAGGCGGTATTACCAAGATTTACCTCTTGGTTTTGTGGATGCAAGTATTGTTGCCTTAGCAGAACGTTACCGTATTCGCAAAGTGCTGACTTTAGACCGAAGACATTTTCGTGTTATTAAACCGCTTCATTTAGATTACTTGGAGTTGCTCCCCTAAATTTGCGTCTCGAGCCGAGAGCAATCTGCAAAGGCTGCTCTTTTGGTTTCTCGAGCAAATTGTACAAACTCGATTTTTTATGGTTCACGAGATTTTGATGTATTTCTTGGTTTCTCGAGTACAATGCACTTATGAAACTTCAAGTGATTGTGCATGAAGCAAAAGAAGGTGGGTTCTGGGCAGAAGTACCTGCTTTACCCGGATGTGCTACTCAAGGTGATACTTTTGAGGAATTGCTGAGTAACATCTATGAGGCTGTCGAAGGCTGTTTACTGGTAGATATTCCGCCGCCTGTCAGTGGTCGGATTCTCGAGATTGCCGTGTGAAAAGTCTGTCTGGGATTGAATTAGCTCGAGCCGTAGAAGCTAAGGGCTGGGTCTTGTTACGAATCAATGGCAGTCATCATATTTATGGAAAAACTGGCGAAATGGTACGGCTTTCCATTCCAATTCATGGTCATAAATCCTTAAAAATTGGTTTGCAGGTTTTTTTAATAAAGCAAGCTGGTTTAACCGAATCGGACTTTTAGAACTTAAGAGCAGCCTGCCAAGGCTGCTCTTTTTATTTTCTTGCCGTATAATCCGCCAATGAAATTTCAAGTGATCGTACTTGAAGCAAAAGAAAGTCGGTTCTGGATTAAATGGGTGTTAAACTGGGATTTATGTTCTGGCTTGCGCTAATTGTGGTGATTCTGGTTGTTGTAGCAATCCTTGATTTGCGTCAGACCAAACATGCAATTCGCAGGAATTTCCCAGTGCTGGGCTGGCTGCGCTATGCCCTCGAGATGCTGGGTCCAGAACTACGACAGTACATTATTAGCGCCAATAATGCCGAGCGTCCATTTACTCGAGACCAACGTTCTTGGGTCTATGCCAGTGCTAAAAAACAAAACAATTACTTTGGCTTTGGCACAGACAACGACCTCGAGTTAAGCCCAAATTACCTGATTATCAAGCACAGTGTTTTTCCGCTTCCAGAGTCGCACGACCCAAATTACAGTCTTCCTTGCGCTAAGGTCATGGGTGCATACCACAATCGCCCAAAAGCCTTTCGCCCGAGCAGTGTGGTCAATGTTTCGGGGATGAGTTTTGGCAGTTTATCCGCCCCAGCGATTGAAGCCTTAAACCGTGGCGTAAAAATTGCTGGAGCGCTACAAAGTACAGGTGAAGGTGGTATCTCGAGGTATCACAAAAGCGGTGGCGATTTAATTTGGCAAATTGGCACAGGGTATTTTGGTTGCCGAAACTTGGATGGTAGTTTTAGTTTAGAAAAATTTCTCGAGTCAGTCCAAAACGCACCCGTCAAAGCCATAGAAATTAAACTAAGCCAAGGCGCAAAACCGGGGCTTGGCGGGGTGTTACCAGCCCATAAAGTCACCGCCGAAATTGCCGAGGCGAGGGGCGTGCCAATTGGCGAGGACTGTATTTCGCCCAGTCACCACAGTGCTTTTAACAGTGTGGATGGCTTAATTGATTTTCTTGAGTTATTAAGCAGCCAAACAGGTTTACCCGTGGGGATTAAAAGTGCAGTTGGCGACCTCGAGTTCTGGCAGTTGCTGGCACAGCGAATGTTGGCGCGTAAAGAGGGACCTGACTTTATTACCATTGATGGCGGCGAAGGCGGTACTGGGGCTGCGCCGCTCGCCTTTACTGACCATGTGAGTTTACCGTTTAAGATGGGTTTCTCGAGGGTGTACGCCGAATTTGCCAAGCTCGGAATGCAGCAGCAGATTGTCTTTATTGGCAGTGGCAAACTGGGTTTCCCCGAAGATGCGCTGTTTGCTTTTGGCTTAGGTTGCGACATGATTAACGTGGCAAGGGAAGCGATGCTCGCCATTGGTTGTATCCAAGCTCAAAAATGCCACACCAACCACTGCCCAACAGGTGTGGCAACCCAAGATAAGTGGCTGATTCGCGGACTTGACCCAAGCGATAAAAGCGCTCGGCTTGCCAATTATTTAATTACGCTGCGTAAAGAAATTTTGCGGCTCTGTCATGCTTGCGGGCAGCCGCATCCTGCTTTAATCTCGAGTAAGCACTTTGAAATTCTCAATGACCAATTTGGCAGCCAGACTTTAGAAACTTTATTTGCCTATCAGCCTGATTGGGGAATGCCCAGCAGCCAAGACCAAGGCGCGGCTCGAGAATTGATGAACACCCATAACTCATAACAATAGTCTGGTATAAATTACCCATGCGGTTTTACTTTATTCGCCATGCCCAAAGCCATAACAATGCTCTTTTTGATGCCACTGGCGCAGAATCGGGGCGTTCTGATGACCCTGAACTCTCCGACCTTGGGGTCAAACAAGCAACAGCGCTAGGTAATTTTTTGACTCGCAATACCGACCCGCTTGAAAGTGGTCAGCGTTTTACACATTTGTATTGCAGTACCATGACCAGAGCGATTCACACCGCCCTCGAAGTTAGCCGAGGCACGGGTTTAACGCCAATTATCTGGGAAGAATGGCATGAGACTGGTGGAATTTGGCTCGAGCAGGATGGTGAGCGTCTTGGGCAAACTGGCAAAAACCGCCCTGAACTCGAGGCGCGGTTTGCGAATATAGATTTTTCGAGCTACGGCACACAAGGCTGGTGGTCTCGAGAAGCCGAACTCGACTGTCACCCTCGAGCCGTTCGGATGTGGGCAGAATTACTCAAGCGTCATGGTGGTACAAAAGACCGAGTTGCCATTGTTTCGCATGGGCATTTTTACGCTCACATTATGGGGCAAGCGCTTGGTTTGGCGGTTGGATCGGGGAAACATTGGTTTCAACTCAATAACACCGGTATCACGCGGATTGATGTTCATGAAAGCATCCACCAAAGCACCGAACTCATTTATGCCAATCGCCTGACCCATCTTCCGCTCGAGCAGATTAGCTAATGCGTCCGCTCCGCTTAGAATTGCAGGGCTTTACATGCTTTAGGGATTTTACGGTGATTGATTTCTCGAATCTCGAGTTATTTGCCATTGTTGGACAAACCGGGGCGGGGAAATCGAGTATTTTAGATGCCCTGACCTTTGCACTGTTTGAACAAACCCCGCGTTTAGGTTCTAAACCCGCCAAGGAACTGATTGCCCAAGGCAGTAGCGGCATGAGTTTAAGTCTTGAATTTGAAGCCTCTGATGGACGCAAATACCGTGTGGCTCGCACTTATTCGAGTAAAAGTTCGGACGTTCGGTTTGAGCGCTTGGAAAATGATAAATGGGTTACGGCGGTTGAGCAAATCAAGAAAAAAGAAGTTGCTGAAGCGATTGAACGCACCGTCGGTTTGGATTTTGAAGGTTTTACTCGAGCGGTACTGTTACCGCAGGGTGAATTTGATCGTTTTTTGCGCGGTGAACCCAAGCAACGCCGTGATTTACTCAAGAATCTGATTGGTTTAGAGCGAATCGAAAACATTCAAAAACGCAGTGGTGAACTGGCTCGAGAAGCCAAAACCAAATCTGAAGCACTGCAAATCCAGTTGGAATCGCTTATCAGTGCCACACCAGAAGCCTTTGATACCTTAGAAACCACGCAACTGCAAAAACAAAGCGAACTCGAGCAGACAGGTCAGCAACTCGAGCAGTTAAAGACGGCACTGATTGAGGCTCGAGAAGTCTGGCGTTTAGAAACCGCGCTGCAAAATGTAAAACTTGAGTGGCAGGGTTTAGAGGCTGCCCAAGCAAAAATTGAAGCACTACAAACCCAAGCTAAAGCTGCACGGCGCGTAGCGAGTATCCTGCCGTTGATTGAACAAAACCTAAAACTCGAGGCGCGGCTTAATCAAATAAAGCGCGAAGCTGAAACCGCCCAGCAGCGTTTTGAGT
>JANNEE010000166.1:0-12172 GCA_031388325.1 Deinococcales bacterium | reverse complement strand
TGGCAAAAAGTTTGCAAACCCCACTTTGTTTGGACGAACCGATTCACAGTGCGAATGATGTTCGCCGCGCTGTGCAGATGGGGGCTGCCAAAGTGATTAACCTTAAAATTGGGCGGGTTGGCGGACATTTGGAATCGCATAAAATTGCTGCTTACTGCCAAGCCAACAACCTTGATTTATGGTGTGGTGGAATGCTCGAGAGTGGCGTGGGACGCGCCCATAATGTGGCACTGCAAACCCTGCCAGCTTTTACATTGGCATCCGACACCGCCCCAAGTAACCGCTATTGGCATGAGGACATCATCGAACCAGAAATTATCATGGAAAATGGTATGACTAAACCACTAGATGGCATTGGGATTGGCGTGAACTTAAAACACGACCTGATTGCCAAACTCACGGCTCGAGTCAGCAGTTTTTAACTGCGAAAGCGTCGCCATGCTAGTTCAGCCATAAAAATCAGTAATCCCAAGACAGCTAACCAAGCTGCTAAGGATAGACTCGAGACTTGCTGGGCTGGGATGTACCCGTCCAAATTTTCTAAGTAATTCCCGCCACTACTCTTGGCAATTTGGCGTAGTTTTGCTTCGCCACCTGTGGTCTCGAGTTCGCGGTTTTGGGTGTTTAGGCTGCGCCGCTCGAGCAGTATGCCGCGTGAAATCAGGGCGAGGCTGCCTTCGGTATTTTTGGGTAAACTGGCTTCGTATTTGCCGGGGGCAGTTTGTTTTAAGGCAATGGTGTTTGAGCCAACCCGAACCTCGAGCGGTAAATTATTGCGGTACTGATTGCGTTCGACTGCATCTACACTGACCGTACTGGCATCTGGGCTGATGGAGAGGGAAAAAGGTGTTTCGGGAATCTCGAGCCAGCGTGCGACTGTCCCAAGTAATCCGGGCAGGTCTTTCCAGTTGGTCAGGGCATCGGGACGGTTTAAGTCTATGGTCAAGGCGGCAGTGCGTCCCAAGCCTTTACGAAGCACTGCCAAAATGGGTTCGCGGTCCGCACCCATAAGGATTGGTTCAGCTTCGGATTTAAGGGTCGTGGCAATGTATTTATCAGCTCTGGGTGGTTGACTCAAAACACTATTTGCAAGCGGGTGGGTTTGTAGGGTCACGGGTTGATTGGTGCGTACTAAGGCGCGTTTAGAAGTCAGGGCTTCGGTGGTAAAAATTCTCGGTAAGGTGTCGGGGTCTTGGGCTTGGTAATAGCGTCCGCCACCAGCATTGGAAATGAGTTTTAAATTTTTACTGTCCGCATCGCCACCCACACCAATACTCGAGGTGGTGATGCCTTTTTGCTTGGCGACTTTGGCAATGGCAGCAAAATTAGGTGGGTTTGAACCTTCACCATCAGCAAATTGTCCGTCGGTCAGAATAATAATGTGTTTTACCGCCGCTCGAGAATTTTCTAAGGCAGCAATCGCTTCTATATACGCTGGAGCAACGATTGTTCCACCAACAGCTTCAATGGTTTCGATGGCACGAAGCATTTGAATTTTGTTACTTTCGTTGGCTCGAGTCGGCTTAAAAATCCATTGTGGAGTGTCTGAAAAAACAATTAAGCCTAAAAAATCGCGTTCATTCGCCAGTTCAACCACATTGGCAACCCCTTCAAGGGCTAAACCTAGTTTTTGTGAATTGCTGCTGCCACCCGTGCCAACCATGCTTAAACTTCGGTCTACAACCATCACCATCGAAACCAGTGGCACATCTACGCGGGTGCGTAAGTCGCTCGAGACAGGCAGTGAGGCTTCTAAAGGACTGCGATTCCAACCGCCCAAACCAAAACTCTGGTCGCCTCCGGTCAGCATCACCCCACCACCATCTTCGATGTAGCGGCGCAGTAATTCTTGTTGTGAACGGGTCAGGGCAGTACCCTCGTCTTCGGTTAGGGTGGCGGCAGCCCGAACAAACACAGCGCTGTATGCCAGTGGTTCACGCACTAGGCTTGCACTGCCTTCTTTGGTCTTAAAACCCTGAGCGCGAAGCAGTTTGGCTATGGCTGGATCGTTAATCACCAGCACTTCACGCGGCGCTTTGACACTTAAAGCCAAGCTGCGGCGGTCATCGCTGGTCGGTTGGGCAAAATCTGGGATAATACTAACCTCGAGTGAAATCCCACCCCTGTCTGGAACACGAAATTCGAGTGGTAGGCTGCTTTTTCCAACAGGTAACACAATGGTTTTTGTGGTCAGTTGCACCCCGTTTAACATGGCTTTAATTCGCACCGAAGTTTTTTGACTGGTCTCGAGAATTGCGTTGGTCTGTACTGTTGCCCCGGGCGCAAGGCTATCTGGGGCGATTAAATCCACCACAGCCGCATTTTCTCGGCTACCAACCCGCAGCACATCTACAGGAATGTTCGGTAAGGCTTGAATCGCATCACCTCTGGTTTCGTTACCATCAGAAATCAGCAAAATCCGACTCGGTTGTAAGGCTGTGGCAGTTTGCAAGGCAGTGGCAATATCGGTTTGGTTCGGCTCGAGGTTCTCACGGCTGGCATTTCCCGCCAGACCCGCAAAAGATAATTTGGCTTTGGCTTTGATGCTTGGTAAATTGGTACGGGCTGCACTATCAGAAACATCTTCTAAAATCACCAACCCAGCACGGCGTTGCTCGAGCAGTGGATTGGCAACGGCTAGACCCAGTGTGAGAATCGCCAAGGTACGAAGCAGTAAAATCGGTTGGCGCAAAATTTGCAACTTAGAAAACCACAAGGCAACTACCAAACCAATGATCGTCAAAATTAAAAAAATTGGGTATTCAAAAACCAAATTCATGCTGCCCGCCTTAATTTTGGCAAGAAATAACCTTGTCCGCGCAATGCCGCCTCAAGCAGTAAGGCAATCAATGCCAGTAGCAACAAGGGCAAACGCCACGGGCTAAAATTATCTGTGCCAGCGTTCGGATTTGTACTTTTTTGGGTTGTCCCGAGTTTTTCCTCAACCGACTGCCCTGTCTCGAGTTGTGTGGCTTGGCTCGAGCCGAGGTTTGCCACCAGACGTTCACCGTCGGAGGTGTACACTCCGGGCAGCAAGGCTTGGGTAAAACCACTGGCGATGTTGTTTTGAAAAGTGATGTTTGTGCCAAGCCGTGTTCCAAGTGGCACATTTTTGGCGTTGGCGTATTCTTGAATAATGTTAAAAAGCAGCACTGGAAAGGCTGGAAATTTCCTCAGTTCGGTCTCGAGCGGATGAACTGCCACATAAACAGCCCGAACATTGGCGGCTATCCCGCGCCAAATCAGGGGTTTGTCGCCAACATATACGATTGGTGTCCAAGTTCCATTTGTTAATTCTGGTGGAGCTTGGTTAGAACGCCGAACCCGTACACCCTCGAGATTGACAAACCTTAAAATCGAGTCGGTGCTGTTGCTGCGTGTGATTCGTTCCAGCTTGGGATTCTCGTCTTTTTTAGGTAACGGTGCAAAAATAATATAATTCCCGTCAGGTAATGCACGAGGGATTGCTCCCACCAAAACGATTGCATCATACCCTCGAGCCGTGCTGGGAGGAGTGTCACGGGCGGCAGTACGAATTCCGGGGACACTGACAATCGCTTTTAGCACATCATCTTGTGGCGGTGTGACCAGCACCCGACTAGAAATTTGGTAGGCAAAGGCTTGGTTATCAAGCTGCATGGCATCAGGGTTGGTCAACTCGACTTTGTATGTTCCGGGTTGCAAGCTCACTTTAGGAGTCCAAGTCACCGTGCTACGAACTGGGATTTTTAATTCGCTTTGGGCAATTGCCTTGTCTTCTCGAGTCAAACGTATTTTAGCCATGACTGGTTTATTTTGGTTACTCTCAAAAGCTGCAAAAACTTGTGTACCACGAATCGCAAAAGCCGTAATCCCCACATTTGTGCCGTTGCCTAAAATTCTGTGCCAAGTGCCTTTGAAGTTGGCTGGGGCGGCTTGGCTAGTAAAAACCACAATTTCGGCTTGTGGCGAAATGCTTAAAGCTAAAGCAATGGCTGGCTCGAGTTGGCTGCTCGAGTCTCCAGCAGCTAAGGCTTGTAGTGCCTTTTGACGAGTCTCGAGGGTGGCTTGGCTGTTGGTAGTGACTGTGGCACTCAGACCCGCCCTGATGACCGTTACACGACCATTCAGCAGAGGTTTAGCCAGTGCTTTGGCAGATTCAAGTCTCGAGATTGTCTGGTTTGCGCCAAGAATGTCTTTGGCGGTCATGGCAGCCCCTGCGTCAAAAATCAGCACCCGTTCTCGAGTATCGGCACTAAAGCGCGGCACAGAAGCTCCTAAGCTGGCAAACAAAACAGTTAGTATTTGTAGCAAAAGCAAGATGTTGGGATTAAACTTAGCCCGACGTTCAGGGGCTTCTTCTGCTCCCCACAACCACAAAGCACTGACTTTTCGTTCGCGTTTGGCTTGGCGAATAAAATGCAGCCACAGCACTATCGGAATCAGGGTTAAACCCAATAAGAACCACGGCGCAGCAAAAGTCATGGGTTTAATCTAACGGCTTTTGAGGTGGGATTGATGGCAGAAAATCGTCAATTTTTAATTTACTTTTTGGCACTTGTCCACAAGGGGCTGTGATTATGTGGATAATTCAAGCCGTCAAACACAGCCTTAAAAAAGTTATCCACAATATCCACAGAGTTATCCCAAAGCTGTGGATAACTTTTTAGACCCGAAGCGGATTGACAATTGCCAAGTATCCGGGGTCAGATTCAGCCGTGAATTTGGCTGGTGCATTCAATCCCAAACCAATTAACACTTCGCCTTCAATGGGCGATAAGGCTTCGGTTAATTGTTTAGCCCGAAAACCAACCGTGATGGCTGGTTCAGAGCCGTGTTGCACCACATCAAGCACATCCTGAGCGCGTCCAAAGTCGGATTCTGCCACTAATTGCAATTTTCCACCCGCCACAATAAATTCAACTTTGTTGTTACTGCTTTTATCTGCCACCACTGCCACTCGAGCTACGGCTTCACGCAGCGCCCCTGCCGAGACCGCCACGGTCACACTCGAGGTGCTTGGAATAACGCGAGCATAGTCTGGGAGTTCGCCGTCCATCAGTTTGGCATTGATTCGCACCTTGTCAGATGCCACCGAGAGTGTGCCTTGAGAAATGGTCAGACGCACTTCACCATCTTTAAGCACCCGAATTAACTCATCGGCATTGCGGGCTGGAATCACCAATTTGCGGGCTTCAGTGGTGCTGGACGCGCCAAAGTTGCGGTATGCCAATCTAAAACCATCGGTTGCCACAACCCTCGAGCCAGTGGTGTTTAACTCAAGTTGCACTCCCCTAAAAATGGCGCGGAATTCTTCAGCGGCGGCAGCATAACGCACACTGGTCAGGCTTTTGGTAAATTCTTTGGCATCCAGTGTCAGATGCGTTTCTGAGGGAAAAAGAAGTTCTGGGTAAGCGCTTAGGTCGCCAGTTTGAACTTTGAAGGTGCTGCCGCCACTGGCAACCGTTAGTTCAGAACCTTTGAGGTGTAATTCGACCAATTCTCCAGATAAGGCTTTGGTGATTTGGGCAAAAAGCTGAGCAGGAACAACAAAATCTTGCCCGTCTACGATTTGTGCCTCGAGAACATATTCGATGTCAATTTCCAAGTTTGTGCCAGAAAGCGCTAAGCCTTTGGGGGTGATGGCAACTTTTAATTGGGTTAAGGCGGCGTTACTGCTGCGAGCGGGTACAATTCGTTCTAAAATTCCGAGGGCTTCACTGAGTTGTTTTTTCGGGATTTGTACTTGCATATGGCTTCCTCCGATTTTGAATGCTTGGTCTTTAGATTTATTGAAATTCAAAGACTTTTGGAGCGCTGGTTTAATACTAACAGATTAAATTATATAAATAGTAGTAGTAGTAATAGGGGCTGTGGATAGTGTGGATAAGTGGCTTTTAGGCTTTCTAGCACGATATTCTACTTGTTGATAATTCTGTGGATAACCTAGGGGTGTCCTGTGGATAACTGTCTAATAACTTGGCACTTATCCACAGGTGTTCTCGAGTCTAGACTTATCCACAGTTTATCCACAAGTTATCCACAGCTTTTCCACAGGGTTATGAACAGGGTTATCCACAGCCTGTGGGTAGATTTTCTTAGGATAATTTGGCACGAATCTCCCTAATATTGGCTTGAAGGTCGTTATCTTGTTCGGCTTGCTCGGTAATTTTTTGGATTGCATAAAGAATAGTGCTGTGGTCTCTGGCAAAAAATGCCCCTATTTCGGGCAAGCTGTGGTTGGTCAATTCACGAATCATAAACATTGCCACTTGACGTGGCATGACCACTTCTTTGGCACGTCCAGCCGATTTTAAATTCTCGGTCGGAATGCTGTAGTGGAGCGCCACCGTATCGAGAATATCCTGCATCTCGAGACTGACTTCGGTTTCGGTAAAGACGTTACTCAGGGCTTTGGCGGCAATTGCCCTCGAGACTTGACTGCCTTCAAGTCCGTTCAAACTGGCAAAAGCAATCACCCGCATCAATGCCCCCTCGAGTTCGCGGATATTGCTGGTGACTTGTTTGGCAATAAATTCCAGTACCTCGTCGGGAATATAAACCCGTCGGTATTCGCTGTTCATGCGTAAAATCGCTACCCGAGTTTCAAATTCTGGGCTTTGAATATCGGTGATTAAGCCCCATTCAAAGCGGCTGCGTAGCCTTGCTTCGAGCGTCAAAATGTCTTTAGGTGGGCGGTCAGAGGATAGAATAATTTGTTTTCCAGCTTCGTATAGGGCATTAAAGGTGTGAAAAAATTCTTCTTGGGTGCGCTCTTTACCAGCAATAAACTGAATATCGTCTACCATTAACAAATCCACACTGCGGTATCTATCCTTAAAATTGGTCATTTTGTCTTCACGAATCGAGTTAATTAATTCGTTGGTGAAGGTTTCGGTGCTGATATATTCGATGCGTTTATCAGGAAAGCGTTCTGCCACGCTATGCCCAACGGCGTGCATTAAATGGGTTTTTCCTAAACCGACCCCACCGTAAATAAAAAGTGGGTTATAGGCTTTTCCGGGCTGCTCGGCGACGGCTAAGGCAGCTGCATGGGCAAAATTGTTATTTGGTCCAATCACAAATTTTTCAAAGGTATACTTGACATTTAGTTTTAAGCGTCCATCGTCATGAATCGCGGTTGGATTGCTACCTTTGGCTTTTGGTTCTGGCATCAGCATTGCTTCGGGTGTGCTGGGCAGCACCTTAAAAGCAATTTTTGGGTTGGTTGCCCCGATGTGACGCAATGCTTCCTCGAGCAGATTTAAGTAATGTTGTTTAAGCCAATCCGCCGCAAAAGAGTTTGGTACACCAAGAATATACGTGCCATTCTCGAGTCCTTGCGGTTTGATGCGGGTAAACCAAGTATGGTATTCCACGTCAGACACGTTTCGTTTGACGTAATCCTTTACTTGCTCCCAAATGTCAAGTTCACTCACAATGCCATATTCTATTACGTTATCCACAGCCAGTGATAGTGGTCTTAGTGAGAGTGAAAGTTTAGATTTAAGTTTGGTTAATTTTATAAAGTATTGTCTATTTGACAGTTTTAATTTAAATTTAGCCACTTGTTCTGTGGATAAACAATACTAAAAGTAGTGGCTAGACTCGAGTTCAATTGTGGATAAGTCTAAAAATCTGTGGATAACTCGAGAATATAGTATTCCTGTAATAATTCTGCGCCGACTGTTTTTAAGATATGTTTCACGAGAAACTGTTTCCCTGTAAAACAAGTATGCAGATAAAAAAGGACAAAAGCGTTTCATGAGAAACTGTTTTTCTGGTAAACATTAAAGCTATGGCACTAACTGACTTTGATTTGGGCTACATTATGGGTCTAATGATTGGCGAAGGCTCATTTACTGGTGATAAAGAACAACCAGCCCTGCAACTTCGACTAAAAGAAGATGACCCCGAACCACTTAAACGCCTTAACCGCTTATTAGGTGGTAGTATTTACGGACCATATAACCATTCCGAACGGCGCTATTATGTTTGGATGCTACGCGGCGCAGCCCTTTGGAAAGCCACAGAACTTTTTTACCAACATTTGCCTAATAGTCGAAAACGTAGACAATTTCTCGAATGGTGGCAAAAATACGCCCATAAGTTACCGAAATTACCAAACGAACTGCAAAACCAAGAAACTCGAGGAGAACCGTGAATAAAACCGAACAACTCGAACAATCTCGAGACACACAACAACTCGAGCAGTACCGCACCTTGGTCAAAGATTACTCTAAGGTATTAGACTTAAGTTCGCCAAAGATGCTAAACGAGTTTGAAATTGGGATTAAACGTAGTCAACCATTTATAGAAGCCCTCGAGCCAAACGCCACAGTTTTAGATGTCGGAAGTGGTGCTGGGCTTCCAGCCATCCCAATTGCGATTATGCGCCCAGATATTCAAATCACCCTATGTGAAATTCGCCAAAAGCGAGCAGCATTTTTAGAACGGGTCGTCTCGAGTCTGCAATTAAAAAACAGCCGCGTTTATCAAGGGGATGTGCGAAAACTCGAGCAGAAATACGATGTGATTACGGCGCTTTGGTTGGGAAGTTTAGAACAAATTTATAAACTGATCGAGCCGAACTTAGCACAAAAATGGAAAATTATGACACGCAAGGGTGACACTATCGAACAAGAATACAGTGAATTGCAAAAAATCAACTTAGCAATCCAAATCAAAACCACACAACTCGAGGATGGCGCGTATTTTGTTATCTTGAGCGGAGGACAATAATGACAGCTAAAATCATTAGTTTGGTCAATCAAAAAGGTGGTGTTGGTAAAACCACAACTGCCGTCAACTTAGCAGCCTACCTTGCCAGTCATGGGCAACGCATTCTACTTATTGACTTAGACCCGCAAGCCAATGCCAGCAGTGGGCTTGGTATCCAAAAAGCCGAAGTCGGTATTTACGATGTTTTGATGGGGGATGTGAGCTTGGAGAATGCCATTCAAAAAACCGAGCAAGAAAACTTGGCAGTCCTACCCGCTACACCAGACTTAGCTGGGGCAACAGTAGAACTAACTGACCATCCCAATAAATTAAAAAATGTTCTGACTCAACTCAAGAATTTTGATATTGTATTGATAGACGCGCCACCTTCGCTTGGCGCACTAACGATTAACGCATTAACAGCATCTAACGCGATTATTATTCCATTGCAAGCCGAATACTACGCCCTCGAGGGAATTGCAGGAATGCTTGACACGGTAGAACGAATCAAAGTGAGTCTTAATCCGCAACTGAAAACCTTGGGAATCGTGGTGACAATGTTTGATACACGCACCAATTTGGCGCAACAAGTCGAACAGAATGTACGCCAGCACTTTGGCGATTCGGTCTTTTGGAGTGTTATTCCACGCAACGTTAAATTATCCGAAGCTCCGAGTTATGGGCAAACAATCAACAAATATGCGCCAATCTCGAGCGGCGCAGGGGCATACAAACGTTTAGCGCAAGAGGTGATGCAACGTGTCCAAAAGCTCTGAACAACCCCAAGCACCAATCGTAAAAGCCGCAAAGACTGGTGGCTTAGGCAGAGGTTTAGATGCCCTGATTCCCAAAATCAGCGGCGAAGAAAAAAAAGAAATCATCAATTCACTGCCGATTAAACAGCTCGAGCCAAACCCAAAACAACCACGAAGTAATTTTGACGAAGCTGCCCTAGAAGAATTGACTGCCAGTATTCGCGAAAAAGGTGTTTTACAACCGCTTTTGGTTCGACCACGCGGTAAGCGTTTTGAAATCGTGGCAGGCGAGCGTCGGTGGCGAGCGGCAATGCGGGCGGGACTCGAGGAAGTACCCGTTGTCGTGCGTGAACTAACCGACCGTGAAACTTTAGAGATTGCCTTAATCGAAAATCTGCAACGTGAAGACCTTGGCGCACTCGAGGAAGCCCGAGCCTACAACCAGCTTTTAGAACTCGGCACAACCCAAGACGAAGTAGCCAAAGCGGTTGGTAAAGCCCGTAGCACCATCACCAATGCCCTACGTTTACTGCAACTGACCAAAGACGCACAACTGGCACTCGAGGACGGTAGCATCAGTGCTGGACATGCCCGAGCAATACTAGCACAACCTGCCGTAGACCGTGACTGGGCTTTGGAACAAATTGTGGTTAGGGACTTAACCGTGCGTCAAGCCGAACTGCTAAAGCGCGAACCTCCACCAGAAATCCTAGCCAAACAAGCAGCCCTCGAGAAACCAAGGGTACATCGGCAGTTGGAATTAGAACTGAGTCGAATCGCTGGAACGAAAGTAAAAATTGTCGGACAAGACAAAGGAAAGTTAGAACTGTACTACCATAATTTAGAAGACTTAAACCGCATCCTCGAGATTCTGGGCTATGAAGCCTAAATTTTGTCCGCCAGACTCCAAGTGCAATTTCTACTGGATATACTTCGCGCCGTGTTGCTTTGGCAAATAACCACACCTTCAGCTATGGATTCTCGAGAATTAAGTGTTTCACCCCTATCTTAACCATAAATGCGTCACCGAAACGAAAAATTAAAAAGCCACCGAACAATTTCACATCGTTCGTAAAATTGCCCTAAGTAACTTCTCAAAACGCGGTGCGGTGGCTTTGGCAGTGGCAATCACGTTTTCTTCGGTTGTGCCAGAGTGGTCGCCTTGGTCCGCTACTGCCATATCGGTGACACTGCTTAACCCTAAAACCCGCATTTTTAGGTAGTGCGCCACAATCAGTTCCTGCACCGTACTCATACCAATCGCATCTGCCCCCCAAAGCCTGAACATCCGCAACTCGGCTTTTGGGGCATACATCGGTCCAGAAACCGCCAAGTATGTGCCTTCACGCAGTTCTAGATTTTCGGCTCGAGCCGCAGCTTTGGCAATTTGGCGGTATTCGAGGTCATAAGCATCCATCATCGGCAAAAAGCGTTCACCAACCTTGGGGTCATTGTGTCCAATCAAAGAGTTTGTACCTGTAAAATTGATATAATCGGTTTGCAGCATTATATCGCCAGCCTGCCAAGCAGGGTTTAAGCCACCACAAGCATTGGTTAAAATAATTTTTCTTGCGCCTAAAGCGTGGGCAAAACGCACGGGGATACCCGCTTCATGGGCGGTGTAACCTTCGTACAAATGCACCCTGCCTTGAAAAGCCAGAACTCTTTTGCCCTCGAGCATACCCATCACGACTCTGCCAGCATGACCGGGGGCGGTTGAAATTGGGAAATCGGGCAAGTCTTTGTAAGAAACAATCACGGGGTTCTCGAGTTTTTCGGCTAACAGTCCTAAGCCACTGCCAAGAATAATCGCAACCTCTGGAACATCGGTAGAATAGGCTTTCCAAGCACTCACAATGCTTTTAATTCGTTCATCTATTAAAGTATTTTGGCTCATGGTCTTCATCTTAGCCTGTTTGTCTGAGTTGGCGCTCACCTTTTTATGTTCTAACTCAGGTAAACTCTTGGGCTGTTGCATGTGCTGCACGCTAAGAAAAGTTTATTAGTGCTTCTCACACGCACTTCACGCAAAGAAGAGCAAAACACGCGAGACTCGAACGCGTTCAACAGATCATATTTATTTGGAGGCTTCATGCGATTGGTAACAAAGTTCTTATTCTTATGTTTATGTTTTTTCTCGACTTCTGCCTTGGCACAAACGCCAAAAGGTCAAATTGATGACATTGTGGTGGTCAGCAGTATTGGCACACTAGACGATTCTTTGGTCGGTTTAATCAAAGTTACGATCAATGTTTCGGTGGGTGATGCTCTGGAAAGTGTGGTTGCCACCGATATTCAAGGGCAAGTCGAAAGCACAGGTTTTTTTCAAACCAATACCACTAAAGTAGCCGTGGTACTCGAGAATGGGCGCAATATTTTAAGAATTACCGTAACGCCAAATCCTACCATCGAAAAAGTCGAAATTAAGGGTAATTCGATTGTCACCAGCGAACAAATTCTGAGTTTACTCGAGCAGCGTTACAATGTCACGGCGGGTGTGATGGTCAGTAATCTTCGGCTCGAGGAGGCGCGAATTGGGCTAGGCGCAGTCTACCGTCAGAGCATTGGTTTTCCGTTTACTTTAGAAATTAAACTCGAGTTGTCCAAACCTAAAGATAACAAAGTAATTGTCACCTACACAATTAACGAAAATGCTACGGTGCGTGAAGTCAAAACGGTTGGCGCGACGCTTGTGCCAACCGTAGAAATTATCGCTC
>JANNEE010000252.1:0-6275 GCA_031388325.1 Deinococcales bacterium | reverse complement strand
ACTCGACCTTCTTGCAACGTGGTTTTGACCAACTGGTTCACGATGTCGCTATCGAAAACCTGAATGTGATTTTTGCCATAGACCGCGCTGGTGTGGTTGGTGCAGACGGACCAACCCATCATGGGGTCTTTGATATTTCTTATTTGCGGCTTGTGCCGAACGTCCAAATTGGTGTCCCCAAAGATGCCATCGAACTTCGCGCTATGTTGAACACCGCCCTGACCATGAGCGGACCAATTGCGATTCGTTACCCGCGTGGTGGGGTTAAACCAGTCCCCCAAGACTCGAGTAAACAGATTGCTTGGGGAACATGGGAGCGCTTGGTGAGCGGCGATGACATTGTGATTCTGGCGACGGGCAATACCATTGTCTATGCACTCGAGGCGGTCAAAGGCACAACGGGTGTCGGGGTGGTCAATGCGCGGTTCGTTAAACCACTGGACACCATTATGCTTGAGGGTATAGCGCGTTCGGCTCGAGCCATTATCACCATCGAGGACAACACGATTGTTGGCGGCTTTGGCAGTGCGGTCTTGGAGCATTTAGCCAGCCAAGACCTAAAACCAGAGGTCAGGCTTTTGGGTATTCCAGATTCATTTATGGATCATGCCGAAGTCAGCAGTTTGCACCGTCAAGCAGGTATAGACACGGCTGGAATCAAAAAAGTGCTGGCAAATCTAGGCGTGAGTTTTGAATTGGTGGCTGCCGATTAAAGATTCATCTAAACTTACTCTTCTAATTGGGAATAGCCAGATCATTGGTTGTAAAGGGTGAGGCATGCCTCACCCCTACGGCAGAAATTTTCTCAATCGTAAGGGCAAGGCATGCCTTGCCCACCAAGACGTTAACCTTGCGGCGTTGGGCTTTTAATCACGTTTGGTAGCCCAATATCACCGATTGGGAAGCGCACCTCGATTCTTGTTCCCACACCCAGTTCACTCGAGACTTCAATGCTTCCCTGATGCGCCTCAACAATCCATTTGACAATACTTAAACCCAAACCACTGCCACCAGCCGCTCGGTCACGGGATGTGTCGACGCGGTAAAAGCGGTCAAAGAGTTTGCTTAAGTGTTCTGCCGCAATCCCTGAACCATTGTCTTGTACCGACACATGGGCAGTGATTTCTTCTTTGCTAATTTCTACCGTGATTTTACTCGAGCCTGCTTTTAAGGCATTCTGCACCAGATTACGAATCACTTGTCGCACCCGGTTGGGGTCAATAAATGCCCGCAGTGCCGAATCTCCCAACAATTCTATTTCGGTGTTGCCCGCAATTGCCACAACCTCGAGATGTACGTCCTCGGCAAGACTCATCAGGTTGGTTGAAACCCGTTCCACACCAAAACCCGCATCGGCTCGGGCTAAATCGAGTAAATCACCAATTAAACGCCCAAGCCGCACCGATAAATTGGTAATGGCTTCAAGGGATTCTTTTTGGGTCTCAGATGGATTGGTACGGCGCATCAGGTACGAAGCATGACCAGCAATTGCCGTGACAGGGGTACGAAGTTCATGACTGGCATCAGCCGTAAAGCGGCGCTGGGTTTCAAAACTAGATTCTAAGCGCTCGAGCATGGCGTTTAAGGTTTTGGCAAGGTCGTCTACTTCGTCGCGTGTGCCTTGTTCTGGTACACGCAAATTGAGGTTACGCCCACCAATTCCAGCCGCCGCATCCCGCACACTGGTGATTGGGCTTAAGGCACTTCGGGCAGCGAAGTAACTTAAAATCCCTGCGGCAATAATTCCCACCAATGCCACCACAAATAAAGCCCTTTGCAAGGTCTCGAGAACCCCGTTGATGTCGTCGGCAGACTTTGCCACCAAGACAATTGGAATAATTGCTTGACCCGCCAGTTGAATCGCTTCAAAACGTTCAACCCGCACTTGCACATTTTCTTTGCTCGCCGAAAGCTGACCTAAACCACGGTACTGCCCTGTGCGTTGGACTTGCTCCCAAGCCTCTAAAGTCAAATCTATATTAGAAAAATCTTTATCATTCAAATTGCCATTTCGACTCGAGTTTGGCGATTGAAGCTGTAAAAACTCCGAAGCCACAAATTCAGTCGCACTGTACTGAATGACTTGCCCATACGCATCTCGAGCAAAAACATTCCATTGCTCGGGCTTGGGGGCATAAAACTCGCTGCCCTTCATGATTTCAACCGCTTGAGTCAGGGTACTGTCCAAGTCGCGTTCAAAGGAACTGAGTAAGGTGTTCCGTACCCCGACATAGGTGACAATAAAAGCCAGTGTGAGTAATAAACCAGATAAACCACTGTAAAGTAAAGTCAAACGCCAACGCAGAGTCACGGGCAAACCTCGAGTCGCAGGGATTCGTCTACCTCGAGTCGCAGGGGTTCGTCTGGGTTGCTATAAAATGCAGAGCGAACACAAGCGACCATGCCCGTTAGCGCGAGTAGCCCGTCAGGTGCTGTCTTTCGAGCATCTTGCGAAGCAAGAAGGTGCGCGTATATGGTCAAGAAGGTTCGCCTCTACACAATTTTTTACCAAATTTACTCTTCGCGCAGCACATAACCAACACCACGGACGGTGTGAATCAAACGACGTTCACCAGATTCCTCGAGCTTACGGCGCAAGTAGCCAATGTAGACATCCACAACATTGCTGCCACCAGTGTATTCGGGCCAGACTTTTTCTTCGATTTCAAAACGGCTAAAGACTTTACCGGGGTTACGGGCTAGTAACTCGAGCAGTTCAAATTCTTTGGCTGATAACTCGACCCGCCGACCACCACGAAAAACCTCGCGCCCGTCTAGGTTCATGACCAAATCTGCGACCCGCACTTCGCCCGTTACAGCCGGATTGACCCGCCGCAAATGCGCCCTGACTCGAGCCAGAAGTTCTTCGATGCTAAAGGGTTTAATTAAGTAATCGTCTGCCCCAGCGTCTAAGCCCTCGACTTTATCGGAAATGCTGTCTTTAGCAGTCAAAATAATAATCGGGGTATTACTGGTTTTACGCACTCGGCGGGCAACCTCGAGACCGTCTAAAACTGGCAGCATTAAATCGAGAATCAGTAAGTCTGGGTTGACTTCACGGAATTTACTTAAGCCTGTTACGCCGTCAAAGGCGACTTCGGTTTGGTAGCCCTCGGCGGCAAGCTCGAGTTCTATAAAACGGGCAATATCTTTTTCGTCTTCGACGACCAGCACCAATGGTTTTCTGTCCATAGGCTTAGTATATGAGAGTAATTATGAGAATCAAGTCTGTTTCCTTAAAGGCTTTTCATACGTCGGCAACAAAGAGGTTTTTTATACAGAACTTCACAAGTGATTCAGAAAACACTCATGTTGCCTATTCAACAAAACGCCAGTATTTGCTTGGTATTCTTAAACAGCACAAACCTTTGATGAAGTAAGAGAAATTACTTTAACGAAAGTGCCGCACCGCATCTTGAATACGGCGCAAGGGGTAATAAGCGGCGTTGCGACGTTGACGCAATAAACTCTCGCCGACCAAACGCGGTACGAAGGAGTCTTTTAACTCGAGAATACGGTCTTTGGTTTCGCCGTTTAGGTGCTGCACCAAGACAGCCGTTAATGCCCGTGTCAGGGTGGTGGCTTCACTGCCAACAGTTGCGGCAAGCTCGAGCGTGTTTTTGTTGTGCCGCAGATATAAACCCATTTCGTCTAAGCATTCTTGGTCTTGACGAATTTCGGTAAAATCCCATGTCTCGTTATGCTTTGGCTCGAGTTGACTGACATTTTGGGCTAAGTTTATCAGGGCTTGAATTCTGGCGCTGTTGTCTAGGGTTTCAAAGTGTTGGACTTGGGCTTCTAGGGTCTCGAGACTCATGGGGTGCAGTCTAGCTTAGTTGACAAGTTTTGTCAGGTGTTTTGCATAACAAAAACCTCCCAGTAATCTGGGAGGTCTCGAGGTACTTCTTACTGGATTACTTACAGGCGTACCATACTGAACGGGTTACAGGCGTACCATACTAATTGCTTACAGGCGTACCATATTAGCAAAGATTTCTGTGACTGCACCAGCACGAATGCTGAATTGCAGAACTTGGGTACGGAAACCAGGTGCAACAACGGTCAGTTCATGGTTGCCAACTGGTAAGTTGTTGACCCGAAGCACGCCATCATTACCAATTTTTCCAACTTCGCTACCGTTAATATAGACAGTTGCATTGGCGGTGTTGCTGCGAACCAGTAAGCTACCAGCCAAAGGTTGCAGGTCGGCGTTGACTGTGGTCACTTGGTTGGCTTGGACAACAACCGTGGTGTTGAAATCTTGGAAGCCACCAAGAACAACACGAATGGCGTATTGACCGGCTGGAACGGTGATTCGACCCGAATTTGAACCGATCAAAGCACCGTTAATATAAACTTGAGCGCCATTTGGAACATTGACTTGCAGCGCACCATTCTGCACAATTGGTTGTAAAGTAGCGCGAATTGTGACATTTGCGCCAGCACTGACATTAACTGTTTGGTTGAAATCGGTGTAACCATTGGCTGCCACACGAACAGTGTGTTGACCTGGTGCGACAGTTACGGTTTGTAAACCATTGCCAACGCGGACACCATCTACAAATACGGTTGCATCGGCTGGGGCGACCAGCACAGTAATTGTGCCGTTCTGCACCACGGGACGCAAGTTAAAGTTGAGGTCTACGGTTTGCCCACCACGTACACTGACCGTTTGGGTGGCTTCAGTAAAACCATTGGCGCTTACACGAACCGAGTGTTGACCAGCCGCTACAGTAATCGAAGCTGGGGTATTGCCGGCAAAAACATTATCCACAAAAACCTGAGCGCCGTTGACATTGCTATTAACACGCAAAACTCCTGTGGTTTGTACAGCAACTCGAGCTTGGGTGCGGAAATCAACGTAATCCGAAGTCCAATCTTGGGGTGGTAATGGTGTGACCACCAAAGCCAGAGGACGGGCTAAGCCTGTACCCTGAACTGTGGCTTGGGTAAAGTTCCCACTGGTGACTTGCGGAATGATTCTGGATAAGTCAAGTGGGGTTTTTGAAGCCAAGGCAAAGATTTTTTCTTGACCATAAGGAGCAGAGACTTCGATGGTGTACTGATCGTTTACACCAGGAAAAGTACGGGTTTCATTGGCACGTAAAAACGGTGTGCCATTAGAAAAACCGTTGGGCAATAACACGACAACATCATTGGTAGATGTGATGTTAAAAGCATAAACGTATGCGTCTTGGTTGACACTGACCGAGATTTTTAGACTTTCACCTTGGCTGTAAAGTGGGTTCTCTCCGGCTTTATTGACCGCAACTTGGACTTTTAGACTGGTTGGGGTCGGATTAACCACAATTCCTTGGGGCGAAGCAACTGGGGCGGATTGCGCCAAGGCAATACCTGAGAAGAGGGCGAATGCGGCACTAAGTAAGGCTTTAAATTTCATATGTGTTCCTCCTTCACTTTTGAACTGTCATAACCATAGCAGTTATTCAGGATGGGTCTTATGAGGACTTCTTAAAACTTGTTTATTATTCAAGACTTATTAAAGACTACTGGGTTTACCATAAGCCCGATTAAAGTAAACCAGTGGCTCACCAACATCGCCGTGTTGAATCTCGGTGACATCGCCCAGCACAATCGTATGGTCGCCAGCCGGAATCAGTTGCTTGATTTTGGCACTAAATGCCCCCAGCGCCCCCTCGAGTATTGGACTGCCGTTGCTATCCGAATGCCAAGCAAACTTCTCCCAATTGGCGCTGCGTTCACTCGAGGGTTTGGCAAAGGCATCGGCAATCGGTTGTTGGTTAGAAGCCAGAATACTAACTGCAAAATAATCCGATTCTGCCAACATCGAGTAGGCACTGCCACCGTTTGTGGGCGAGACCAAAATAATTGGCGGGTCAATACTAATTGTCAAAAAAGCCGTGGCGGTGTATCCATCTTGTTCTGGCACACCATCTTTGATAAATTCAGCTTTGCGTTTAGCTGTGACCACGGTCACGGTAGAAGCCCAATTGCGAGCCACGCCTTTATAGGCATCGGCATCCGTACTCAAAAAAGTTTTCATCAGGGCAGTTTATCACCAAAAACCCCTAACTGATAAACTAATGATTATGCCAAACCTCACGCCACTGGCTCGAGAACTACGCAAAAACGCGACTCGAGCCGAACAGCACCTCTGGTACGAACACCTGCGCTTTTGTGTTCCCAAAGTTAGGCGGCAACACGTTCTGGCATGTTTCCGGTGGCCTGGATCGTATAGATTAACAAGCCAAGCAAAGCGAATGTCGCCAGCGTGGCCGCCCTGTACCCGGACA